>CALATR010001294.1 GCA_937891875.1 uncultured Pseudomonadota bacterium
CTGCCCGTGGTGCAGCAGGTGGGTGGCATTGCCGGTGCCGACGATGGCCGGCACGCCCAGCTCGCGGCTGATGATCGCCGCATGCGAGGTACGTCCGCCGTGGTCGGTGACGATGGCCGCCGCGCGCTTCATGATCGGCACCCAGTCGGGGTCGGTCATGCCGGTCACCAGGATCTCGCCGTCCTGCAGCTGGTCGGCCTGGCTGGCGTCGGCGAGCACGCGCACCCTGCCGGCGGAGATGCCGTGGCCGACCGCGGTGCCTTCGACCAGGACGTCGCCGTGGCCCTTGAGCTCCCAGGTCTGCAGGCGCGCGCCGCCGAGGCGGGACTGCACCGTCTCCGGACGCGCCTGCACGACGTAGAGCTGCCCGTTCTCCCCGTCCAGCGCCCACTCGATGTCCATCGGCCGGCCGTAGTGCTGCTCGATGCGCTTGGCCCAGCGCGCCAGCTCCACGATCTGCTCGTCCTCGAGCACGAAGCGGTCGCGCTTGTCCTGGGGGGTGATGACGCGCTTGACCCGGGCCTGCCCCTCCGAGGTGTCGTACTCGAGGGTGGTCTCCTTGCGGCCGAGGCGCTTCTCGAAGATCGGCGAGACCGCTTCATTGTCGAGCAGCGGCTTGAAGACGCGGTACTCGTCGGGGGTGACGAGCCCGCCGACGACGCTCTCGCCGAGGCCCCAGCTGGCGTCGATGACGACGGCGCGGGGGAAGCCCGTCTCGGTGTCGAGGGTGAACATGACGCCGGCGGCGCCGACATCGGAGCGGGCCATCTTCTGCACGCCCACCGACAGCGCGACCTCCATGTGGTCGAAGCCGCGCTCCTGGCGGTAGTAGATGGCGCGGTCGGTGAAGAGGCTGGCGAAGCAGCGGCGCACGGCGACGAGCAGATCGTCCGCACCGCGCACGTTGAGGAAGGTCTCCTGCTGGCCGGCGAAGCTGGCGTCGGGCAGGTCCTCCGCGGTGGCAGACGAGCGCACGGCCACGTCGGTGGCCTCGCTGTCGAACCGGGCAGACAGCGCCTTGTAGGCGGCCTTCACCTCGGCCTCGAGGTCGTCCGGGACCTCGGCGCCCAGCAGGGCGGAGCGGATGCGGTGGCCGGTCTCCCGCAGGCTGGCCTCGCCGCGCTCGTACTCGGCGACCAGGGTCGCGACGGTGTTGTCGAGCTGGTTGTGGGCGACCAGGTGCTCGTAGGCCTGCGCGGTGATGGCGAAGCCCGGGGGCACGCGGATGCCCTCGGCGACCAGGTTGCGGGTCAGCTCACCGAGCGAGGCGTTCTTGCCTCCCACGATGGGGACGTCGGTGTTCTGCAGGTCCTCGAACCAGCGGATGTAGCGTTCGGCCATGGCGCGCTCCGGGTGGGGGAGACACCTACCCGATCGTGCCGGCACCGGGCCGCGGGTGCGTCGAAAGTACGCACCCTCGAAACACGGCTGCAACACGAAGAACGCCCGGAACCAGGTGGCTCCGGGCGTGCTCTGCTGGACTGGGACGCTGCCTAGTTGTTGAGCAGCTTGTCCAGGTTGTTGTCGCGGTTCAGCACGGCGGGGTGGCCGCGCCAGACGACCTTGCCGTCCTTGACCAGGGCGGCCGCGGGCACGCCGGAGACGTTGTAGTAGCGGGACAGGCTGCCCGCCTTCTCCTTGGCGATGGGGTAGGTGATGCCCTTCTCGGTGATGAACTCGGCGACCTTGTCGTCGGTCGCGGAGCGGTTGACCTTGGTCAGGCCGATCACGTTGAGCTTGCCCTTGTTGTCGTTGTAGGTCTGCTCGATGAGCGGGACCTCGCGCTTGCAGTGGGGGCACCACTGCTCCCAGAAGACGAGGAGGGTGGCCGGCGCGTCGCCCATGCTGGCCTCGCCCTGGAACCACTTGTCGACCTCGAGGTCCATGGCGTCCTTGCCGATGACCTCGACCTCCTGGCAGACGCGGCCGCGCTGCTGGAAGGTCTGGGTGGCGCCGTACTCCTTGGCGGCCTGGGCGCAGATCTCCTTCGCACCCTCGAAGTCGAAGGCGTCGGCCTTGTCGATGGCGGCCTTGATCTGCTCGGCGGCGGCGCGCTCCTTCTCGGGATCGACGCCGGCCTGGCCGGGGCGACGGGCGGGGGGACGCGCACCGGCGGCGCCCGCACCGGACTCCACCTTGGCCTCCATGGCCGCGACCCGAGTCTCGAGCTCGGCCAGGGTGTTCGCGTTCTCCTGGGAGGCGCAACCGGTCAGGGCGACCACGGCACCGAGGGTCAGCAGGGAGGTTCGGAACAGCATGGGCATGGTCTCCTGATTCTGAAGGCGGGCGTGTAACACCGAAGGGTCCGGTGTGGCATGCCAGGCCCGGATCCGCCTGTCTCCAGGCGTCACGAATGACCGGGTCATGAGACGAGGGTGCAGGTTCTCAGCGGTTGCCGGTCGGGCCGCGGCTCGCCAGGACGTCGCGCAGGGTGTTGTCCCGCTGGAGCGCCGCCGGGTGCCCCCGCCAGATGACGACGCCGTCCTTGACGATGGCCGCCGCGGGCACGCCGCTGACGTTGTAGTACTGGGACAAGCTTCCGTTTCGCTCCTTCGCCACCGCGAACCGGAGCCCCTTCTCGGCGATGAACGCGCGGACCTTCTCCTCGGACGAGGACCGATTGACCTTGGTCAGGGCCACCACCGTGATCTCGCCGGGGTGCTGGTCGACCAGCTCCTGGACCAGGGGCATCTCGCGCTTGCAGTGGGGACACCACTGCTCCCAGAACACCAGCAGCTGGGTGTCCGACGCCGGCGGGGGCGAGCCCTGGAACCACAGCTCCACGTCGAGCGGCACGGACGGCTTGCCCACGACAGCAGCCTCATCGCAGATCCGCGCGCGGCGCTGCCAGGTCTGGGTGGCGCCGAACTGCAGCGCGCCGCTGGTGCAGAGCTGCTGGGCGGTGGTCCAGTCCAGCTTGTTGGCAGCGTCCATGGCGGCCTTGAGCTGATCGCCGGCCTGCTGCTCGAGGTCGGCGTCCACGGTCGGGCGCATGCCGGCGGTCGGTCGGGCCGGCTGGTCGTTCAGGCGGGCGACCTCCTTCTCCAGCGACGCGACCTGACCCTCGAGTGTCTCGATCCGGTTCACCACCGACTTGGGGACGCACGCGATCGACGCCAGCAGGATCAAGGGGAGCATTCGCACGGTGACCTCCATGGCAGCGCGCTTATCGTACGACGCGATCCCGGCCAGCGGATCGCGCCACGGGCGCGCATGGTGGTCTAGCGGTTACACGCCTCGGTCGCCGCGAGTGAGAGACTCCTCATGACCATCGCCTCCAGGCTGCTCGCACCCGCTCTGGCCCTCTCCCTCCTGTCGGGATGTGGTGCCGGACTCACCGCCTACAACCTCGGTTCTGTCGATCACACGGACACGGACCCGGTGGTCCTGGGGCCAGTGACGGTCACGGCGATCTCGCCAGACCACGGGCCGGTCGACGGCGGCAACGACGTGCTGATCTCGGGCTCCGGCTTCGAGGGAGACGTCTACGTGAGCTTCGGCCGCGCGGAGGTCGTGGCGACCGTGCTCGACACCGGCAGCCTCACCGTGCGCGCGCCCTACGCCGGCAGCGACGCCACGGTCGACGTGAAGGTGGTCAGCGATCTGGGCGAGGCGCTGGTCGAGGACGGCTACACCTACGGCGAGGTCCAGGACACCGGGGACACGGGCGACACCGGGGACACGGGCGACACCGGGGACACGGGCGACACCGGGGACACCGGCGTCGCGCCCACGGGTCTGGTCGGCGGCGTGGTCGAGCTCTACCGCACCCAGATCGCGTGCCCGGACTGCTTCGGCTACTCGGACGATCTCTTCGTCGGCAGCGTCGCGGGTCTGCACGCGCCGACCGCCCGCGGCTGGACCGATGGCTACCCCTCGCTCGGCCGCTGCGTCGAGAACCCCGACATGTCGGGCCCGGCGGTCACCTTCCAGGACGTCGGCGAGTGGACCTACCTGCAGTCCGGCTCGTCCAGCATCTCGCTGCGCAAGACCACGGGCTCGAACGGCACCCTCTACGACGCGGGCGCGCTCGGCCCGAGCGCCTACCTCAACAACGCCGCCTGGGACTTCACCGTCAACGGCGGCACTGGCGGTGGCTTCACCCTGGACGACGTGCTCACGAGCCCCCAGGGCTTCGACAGCATCGAGCCGTCGGACATGCTCTACACCCTGCCGGATCTGGCGTTCTCCTCCTGGATCTCCCAGTGGGGCCAGGAGTTCACGTGGTCGCCCTCGGGCGGGTCGGGCACCTTCATGATCACGGTCGACATCTACGACGATGCCGATGGCTCGTTCCTCGGGCAGATCGTCTGCCACGGGCCCGACAACGGCAGCATGTCCGTGCCGTCGACGATGCTCCTCGGCTACCCGTCGTTCGCGCTCGTGGCGGTCACCCTGGAGCGGGTGTGGGTCGACGAGGGCGTGATCCCGCACAACGGCGCGACGCTCGAGACCATCGGTCGAAGCGGCGTCATCGGGACCGGCACCCTGGTGCCGTTCTAGGCTACTCCACGGTCCCGGTCACCGGCACGCCGGGGGGGCTGCGCAGGACGCGGAACTCGGCGCGGCGGTTCTTGGACCACACGCTGGGGCCCGAGCCCTCCACGAGGGGACGCTCCTCGCCGAAGCTGACCTCGGTGACGCGGCCGGTGGCGACGCCCATGCGCTCGAGGCGCTCCTTGATGATGTTGGCGCGGCGCTGGCCCAGGGCCAGGTTGTAGTCGGTGGTGCCGCGCTCATCGGCGTGGCCCTGGACCTCCACCCGCACTCCGGGGAAGTCGCCCAGGATCTTCGCGTTCTCGGACAGGGCCGCCTCGGAGTCGTCGACCAGATCGGTGCTGTCGAAGGCGAAGTGCACGCGCTGGAAGTTGGCCTCGATCTGCGCGACCGCCTCCTCCTCGTCCTTGGGGGCGGGGGCCGGTGCGGGGGCCTCGGTCACCTCGGGGGTGGTCTCTGGCGGAACGACCTTCTTCTTGCAGCCCGCCAGCGGGACGAGGGCGAGGGCGAGGGCGGCGACCGCCAGGGTCGAGTTGCGCATGAGGGCTCCCTTGTGGACTTGTCGGGCGTAACCACGGTCTCTACCCCTGCAAGTGCCGCTCCCTTCCCACAGGCGTATGCCATCACCCTAAACTGAGTGCGCCTGCGGCCGATCCGCACTGCCCAACCCCGCGAGCGCTGATGCCCCACGACGACCCGCACGGTCCCATCGTCCTGTTCGGCCTGCCGGCCGAGGCCCGCGAGGCTGTCTTCGAAGCCCTGCGCAGCGCCGGCGTCGAGGAGCGCTTCGTGCACACCGCCTCGCTCGACGAGCTGGTGGACAACGGCGTGCAGCTGACCGACGTGGTGCAGGAGCTGGTCGACGATCTGGACCTGCAGCAGCGCCTGGCGCGCACCGCCCGCGAGCTGCGGATCCTCGAGGGTGCGATGGACCAGGCGCGGGACGCCATGGTCGTCACCGACGCCCAGGTCACCGAGGCGGGGCCCGTGATCCGCTGGGTGAACCCGGCCTTTGGGGATCTCGTCGGCCACGCGCCCGGCGATCTGATCGGCGTGCGCCTGTTCGGCCTGTCCCCCCTGCGTCCGTCCCGGCGTCGCATCGGGCGGGCCCTGCTCCGACACGGCAGCTGGGAGGGCGCGCTCATGTACGGGCCCCTCGACGCCCTGTCGCACCTGGAGGTGCGGATCTCCCCCGTGCGCGATCCGGGTGGCGAGATCGTGCACTTCGTCGCGATCCTGCGCGACGTCACCGAGAAGAAGCGCGTCGAGGAGCGCCTGCAGCACCTGGCGCACCACGATCACCTCACGAGCCTTCCCAACCGCAAGCTGCTCATGGACCGGCTCAATCTCGCCCTGGCGCGAGCCCGTCGCTACACCGCCCCCCTCGCGGTGCTGTTCATCGATCTGGACGGGTTCAAGCCCATCAACGACACGCTCGGCCACGCCGCGGGCGACGACGTGCTGGTCACCGTGTCCGAGCGCCTGCGCGCCCTGGTCCGCGCCAGCGACACCGTGGCCCGGCTGGGCGGGGACGAGTTCGTCGTGCTGCTCCCCGAGGTCCGCGCCATCGAGAACGCCGAGCGCGTGGCCGCCAAGGTGGTCGAGTCGGTCAGCGAGGTCATGCGGATCGGGGACCACGAGCTGTTCGTGACGCCGTCCATCGGGCTGGCGGTGTGGCCCGACCACGGCGACGGCGCCGACGAGCTGCTGCTCCGCGCGGACCAGGCGATGTACGCCGCCAAGGCCTCGGGCAAGTCGACCAGCGTCACCTGGAACGCCGAGCTCGAGGTGCCCACCCGCTCGATCTCCGAGCTGGTGAGCGAGCTCGCCGAGGCCTTCACCGGCGACCAGCTCCACGTGGACGGCCAGCCCATCGTCGACACCCTCACCGGCCCGGTCGCGGTCGAGGTGCTGCTCCGCTGGACCCACCCCGAGCGCGGTCCGATCTCCCCAGCGGCCTTCCTGCCCCTGATCGAACAGGCCGGATTGTCCAGGGAGATGCTGGCGTTCATGGTCTACCGCGGCGCGCCCTGGATCGCCGGGACCGAGCTCGCGCTGTCCTTCGACGTGCGCCCCGAGTGGCTGGTCGCAGACGGTGCGATTGCCGCCCTGCAGGACGCCCTGACCCGCACCGGCCTGACCGCCGATCGCCTCCAGATCGAGGTCTCCGAGGCGGCCCTGCTGGAGGTGGATCACGCGGCGACGGCGGCGCTCGAGGAGCTGCGCGACCTCGGCGTGCGCGTGATCGCCGACCACTACGGCACCTCCCACCTGTCGGTGCCCCTGCTGCGCAACCTCCCGCTCGACGGGCTCAAGCTGCATGGCAGCCTCACCGGCACGGTCGCCGAGGACGAGGCCCTGGTCCAGGGGCTGGTCACCCTGTGCCGCAGCCTGGAGCTCGATCTGGTGGCTGACGGCGTCGGCGGCTTCACGCAGCGGGACATCCTGACCCGCCTGGGGATCACCGTGCAGGAGGGTCCGCTCCACGGTCGTCCGGGGCCGATTCAGGCGCTTCGCCTGCCGCAGACTCGCTCGTCGGCGTCCTGACCCGGTCGCGGAACACGTTGCGGTTGATCGCGGTGTCCAGCGAGATCCCGATGACGGCGTCGGCGCGGCTGCGGCGGATGTCGTAGCGCAGGCCAGCCGATGCGGTCGGCGTGAGCACCACCCCGTTGCCCAGGTAGAAGCGCAGGCCGGCGAGGGCGCGGTAGCCGACCATGTCGGTGCCGATCCGCAGGTCGCTGCCCATCTCCACCGAGCGATCGAACAGGGTGTTCGGGGTGAGCCGGCGGCTGCGGATCACGAGTGCTGCCGACCAGGGCAGGCCGAAGCGGGTGTAGGTCGCGGGCAGGTAGCCCAGCTCGGCGAGGATGACGGTGCTGTCGGTGTCGCGCATGGTTCCGGCGCGGAAGCCGCCCTGCAGCCCGTAGCGATCGGCGCTGATCTCCGTGCCCACGACGGCCCGCCCGACCCAGCCCTCGACGCGCACGCCGGGCCAGGCGGGGAGCACCTTGCCGCCCAGGGCGCCACCGCCGAAGGGGTCGAAGATGGCCAGCGCGCCGTCGATCCCGGAGTCCAGCTGCACGCCTGCTCCCAGCGGTGCGCCGTGGGCGCGGGGACCCATGAGCAGGGGATCGGACGGGCTGCCGGGCTCGGCGAAGCGCTCCCGAGGTGGTGCGGGCAGGCTGTCGAGGTGGGCCTGCAGGGTGTCGCGGTCACCCAGGTGCAGGCGCACGGCGACGGGCAGGACCGAGTCGTCGATGTTGCGCGTCCAGGGATCGACCCGGGCGCCAGTCACGGCGAGCCGCACGACGACGCCGTCGCGGCCGGGGTCGAGGAAGCCGTCCGGGGTGACGGGCAGGAAGACCAGCCGCGGATCGGGCCGGGAGCTGGCGCCCAGGCGGAAGGTCAGCGCCATCCGGTAGGTCTCCCGGGGCTCGGGCAGGATGGCGTCGAGCGAGATCGCCGTGCCGGTCACGATCTCGGCGGTGGAGGTCGCCCGGGTCGGGTCCATGGGGTCGCGCACCCGGAGCGTGACGTAGCGGATGGCGTAGAGTGTGCCTCCAAACTCCACGACCATCGGATCGAAGGGCGACAGCCGGCCCGGCCGACCGCGCCGTCCGGTGGGCAGGCCCCACACGCGCTCGATGGGGGTCTGGGGGTCGTCGACCCGGCCGTTCTGCTGGTTGCGGGAGACCCAGGTGTCGAAGAGGGCGTAGCCGCCGCCCTGCTCGGGAGGGACCCAGGTCAGCTTGAAGCGCTCGCTGCGGGAGAGGCCCTCGAGGGAGCGCAGGGTGACGCCCCGGTCGGGCACGAGATCGAAGCCCTGGGCGCGATCGTAGAGCAGGGCCGCGTCGGAGGCGGACAGCATCTGCCGCGCCTCGTCCGCCGGCAGGGTGGCGTAGTGCACCAGGTGCTCGGGCAGGGTCTGCTCGACGACCGGCGTCCACTTGCCCGAGGACGGCTCCCAGGCGTGCGCCGGCGCACCCACCAGCGCGAGCAGGAGCAGGAACAGGGCGGTGACAGCGCGGGGAAGTCGCGTGCGGATGGAACCTCCACCAGGGAGTTATCGTCCACTGTTCGCGGGCGCTCGGGACGATGGGCGTCCTGGTGAGGGGTTAGACACCCCACACGGAGGTCTGCGTGCGCATCCTCGTTCCCCTGTTCACCCTGGCGCTCACCGCGGGGCCCGCGCTGGCCGCGGATCCGGTCGCGGACGTCGAGGGCACGCCGCTCGTCGTCACCGTCGTCGACAGCGAGACCGGCATGCCCATCCCCTTCGCCTCGGTCCGCGAGACCCAGGAGAAGGAGCTGCACCCGGTGAACCGCGCCACGGGCCAGTTTGCGACCACCGTCCTGTATCCCAGCTACAACGACGAGATCCCGCTGCAGCCCGGCATGGAGCTGACCCTGGAGGTGACCGCGGCCAACTACGCCCCGGTCAAGGTCGACTACACCATGCGAAAGCGGAAGAACAAGGTCATGATCCGCATGGAGCCCATGCAGGTGGACCCCAACTGGGGCGACGAGCCGGTGTGGCAGTTCGCCCGGGACCGCCCCATCGGCGGCAAGGAGATCTCCCCGGAGGAGCTCGCCCGGATCGAGGCCGAGGCCGAGGCGGCCCGCCAGGAGCGCGAGTCGGAGGAGGAGGACGCGTCGGAGTGAGCGCGCACCATGGTGCGCGGCCCGCGGTGGCGCTAGGGTCACGGGCTCGGAGGTGACGATGTCCCGCGCCCTGCTCCTGCCCCTGCTGCTGCTCGCTGTGCCCGCCCTCGCCGGTGAGGAGGACGATCCCTTCGTGTGGCTGGAGGAGGTCGAGGGCGAGGAGGCGCTCGAATGGGCCAAGGCCCGCAACGCCGAGTCGGAGGCGGCGCTGACCGAGGACCCGGCGTTCGACGCGCTGCGCAAGGAGCTCCAGGCGATCTACGACAGCGACGCGCGGATCCCGTACCCCTCGCAGATGGGGGCGTACTGGTACAACTTCTGGAAGGACGGCGAGCACCCGCGCGGCGTGTGGCGGCGCACCTCCCGGCAGGCCTACCTGGCCGGTGGCGACATCCCCTGGGAGGTCGTGCTGGACGTGGACGCGCTGGGCAAGGCGGAGGGCGAGAGCTGGGTCTGGCACGGCGCCCGCTGCCTGCCCCCCGAGTACCGCCGCTGCCTGGTCAACCTGTCGCCGGGTGGCTCGGACGCCGAGGTCATGCGGGAGTTCGACACGGTCGACAAGGCCTTCGTCGAGGGCGGCTTCAGCCTCCCCGAGGCCAAGTCCGGGGTCCACTGGATCGACCAGGACACGATCTTCGTGCAGACCGACTTCGGCGAGGGCTCGCTCACCGACTCCGGCTACCCGCGGATCGCCAAGCGCTGGCGCCGGGGCACGCCTCTGTCCGAGGCGGAGGTCGTCTTCGAGGGCCGGCAGGAGGACATCAGCGTCGGGGCCTACCACAGCCACCAGCCCGGCTACGAGCGCGACTTCGTCTACCAGGGCCTCACCTTCTACACGAACAAGGTGTTCCTGCTGGGCAAGAAGGGCCTGCAGGAGATCGACAAGCCGGACAGCGCCAACGTGAGCGTCTGGAAGGACCACGCCCTGTTCGAGCTGCGCGACGACTGGACCATCGACGGCGTCACCTACAAGAAGGGCAGCCTGCTCGCCGCCTCGTTCAAGAAGTGGATGAAGGGCAAGAAGCAGGTGACCGTGCTGTTCGAGCCCACCGACAGCACCAGCTACCAGGGGCTCGACGTCACCCGCGATCACCTGCTCCTCACGACGCTGGACGACGTGAAGGACCAGATCGAGGTGCTGACCCCGGGCAAGAAGGGCTGGGCGCGGCGACCGCTGGCCGTGGGCGGAGAGGGGCTGCTGCGCCGGTCCGCCAGCGCGGTCGACAGCGACCACAGCAACGACCTCTTCGCGACCGTGTCCGGCTATACGACGCCTTCGACCTTGCTCCTCATCGAGGACGCCACCGGGACGGGCACCGAGCTGGCGAGCCTCCCGGCCCAGTTCGACGCGGACGGCCTGACGGTCACCCAGCACTTCGCCACCAGCAAGGACGGCACGAAGATCCCCTACTTCCAGGTCGCGCCCGAGGGACTCGAGCTGGACGGGGACAACCCGACCCTGCTGTACGGCTACGGCGGCTTCGAGGTCAGCCTGCGGCCCGGCTACAGCGCGGGTGTGGGCAAGGCCTGGCTGGAGAAGGGCTACGTCTACGTGGTCGCCAACATCCGGGGCGGCGGCGAGTACGGCCCGCGCTGGCACCAGGCCGCGCTCAAGGCGAACCGACACAAGGCCTACGAGGACTTCGCCGCGGTCGGCGAGGATCTCGTGGCCCGCAAGGTCACCTCGGCCGACAAGCTCGGCATCCGCGGCGGCAGCAACGGCGGACTGCTCATGGGCAACATGCTGACGATGTACCCGGACCACTGGGGGGCGATCGTCTGCCAGGTGCCGCTCCTCGACATGCGGCGCTACAGCAAGCTCCTGGCCGGTGCGTCCTGGATGGGCGAGTACGGCAACCCCGACATCGCCGAGGAGTGGGCGTTCATCCAGACCTTCTCGCCGTATCACACGGTCGACGTGGCGAAGGTCGACTACCCGACCATCCTGTTCACGACCTCCACCCGCGACGACCGCGTGCATCCCGGCCACGCCCGCAAGATGGTCGCCAAGATGCTCGAGGGCGGCGAGGACGGCGTGCTCTACTACGAGAACATGGAGGGCGGGCACGGCGGTGCCGCCGACAACACCCAGCGCGCGACCATCGACGCGATGATCTACACCTTCCTCGAGCGCACGCTCACGGGTGAGGTCGTGGGCGGCGGCGAGGGCACGGACGCGGGTGGGACCGAGTAGGGCTCAGAACCCCGGTCCACCCCGGAAGATGTAGACGATCCCCGCGCCGGTCGCGGTGACGAAGCTGCCCGGAGATCCGATCACCAGGTCTTCGTAGCCGTCGTTGTCCAGGTCGGGGACGATCTCGATGGCGCCGCCGAAGTTGTAGAGGCTGTCCTCGCCGGTGATCTTCGCGGTGGCGTCGGCCCCGCTGATCGCGCCGGACGCGCCGTCCGTGTCCTGGAACAGGTAGACGGTGCCGGTGTAGCGGTCGGTGCCCGGTGCGCCGACCGCGACCTCGTCGTCGCCGTCGCCGTCGACATCGCCGGTGGTGAGGGTGGTGCCGAAGACGTCGCCGTCGACCTCGCCGGTCCAGGTGCGGTCGGCCTTCGCCACGGTGATGTCGTCGGCGACCGGCCCGAAGTAGACGTACACCGCCCCTTCCCACGGATCGGTGCCCAGGCCCTCGCCCGGCGATCCGACGACCAGGTCCTCGTAGCCGTCGTCGTCGAGGTCCCCCGCGGCGAGCGACGCGCCGAGGCCCTCGTTCACCGCGGTGCCCGCCAGGCGGATGTCCGCGTCGGCGGCCTCGACCGTGCCCGAGGGCAGGCTCTGGTAGACGATGAGCTCGCCGGTGTCGGAGTCGGCCCCCGGGCAGCCCATCATGAGCTCGGGGGTTCCGTCGCCGTCGGTGTCGGGGGCGAGCACGGCGCGTCCGCACCAGGAGTCGGCCTCGGGACCCAGCAGGGTCGCGGTGGCGTCGCGGATGTCGGTCGTGCCGGTGGTGCGGCCCAGCATCAGGTAGGCGCCGCCCACGGTCGCGGTGGAGTCCGCCAGGCGCGGGGCTCCGATCAGCAGGTCATCGAGGCCGTCATCGTCGGTGTCGGGCACCTGGACGAGGTCAGAGCCCAGCTCGTCCCAGATGTCGGCGGTGCTGTCGATCCGGGCGGCGGGCTCGCCAAAGGGGTCGTCCACGTCGAGGAGCAGGATGGCGGCCCGGGCGACGCCAGCGTTGGTGACCCACAGCTCGGGCTCGCCGTCCTCGTCGATGTCACCGACCGAGAGCACCTTGAAGCCCAGCCGGCCGCGCTCGGTCTCGCCCTGCCACAGGTGGTCGACCGCGCGGATGTCGCCGCCCAGGGCGGGTCCGTGCACCAGCGCGACCCGGCCGACGTTCTGGGTGCGTCCCTGATCCCAGCGGGACTGGCTGAAGCCGAGCTCCGGCCGGCCGTCTCCGGTGCGGTCGGGCATGGAGAAGACCTCGTCGCCCAGCTCGGCGCCGGACTGCTGGCCCTGCCACTGGCTGTCGTGCTCGGCGAAGGTCATGACTCCGGCCACCCCGCAGGCGGCCGCGTGCCCGTCGCAGTCATCGTCGAGGTCGTTCGCGCAGGCCTCGACCGCGCCCGGGTTCACGTCGGGCAGGTCGTCGCGGCAGTCGCCCCCGCGCTGGATGCGGTCGGTCGGTCCCTCGCACGCGAAGATGGGTCCCTCGACGTCGCCGTAGCCGTCCTCGTCGACGTCCACGTACCAGGCCGGCGCACCCTCCAGGCTGTCGTCCTCGTCGTTGACCAGGCCATCGCAGTCCTCGTCCCGGCCGAAGCGCTCGCAGACCTCCTGCCCGTCGGGGTTGACGTGGGCGAGGCTGTCATCGCAGTCGCCGCCCTTGCGGATGTGACCGGCGACCGGCGAGCAGGCCAGCACCTTGTCCGCGTCGCCACCGTAGCCGTCCCGATCGGCGTCCGGGTACCAGGCCTCGCCGTCCGGCGGGTTGTCGTCGACCTGGTTGTTGCAGTCGTCGTCGATCTCGTTGCAGATCTCCACTCGCCCGGGATTGCGGGCCTCGTTCGCGTCATCGCAGTCGCCGCCCTGCTCGGCGTAGCCCTCGGGCAGGTCGCACTCGATGATGAAGCTGCCGTCCTGGCCGTAGCCGTCACCGTCCTCGTCCAGGTAGAACGTGGACCGGTCCACCGCACCGGCGTCGATCTCGCCGTCGCAGTCGTCGTCGATCCCGTTGCACAGCTCGTCCGCCCCGGGGTGCACCGCAGGGTCGCCGTCGTCGCAGTCCACCGAGTCGTCGTGGCCGTCCTCATCCGCGTCGACCACCTGGGGGTCGGTGTCGCCGGAGTCGCAGGCGAGCAGGAGCAGGGGGGCCAGGAGGAGGACGCGGCGCACGGGAGCTCCGGGGCAGGGATCAGGGGGGCGCGATGGGGTGGATGGCCCTCAGTACCATCCATGCCCGGGCGGAACCGTCCACCGTCTCGACCAGCTCTTCACGGACGAGGCCGAGGTAGATCCGGTTGTCATC
>CALATR010001295.1 GCA_937891875.1 uncultured Pseudomonadota bacterium
ATCGACGAGGCCGACCGGGTGGCAGCCCAGGCCCTGGCCCGCAACCGCGGCCAGTACCACCTCCAGCTGACGGGCTCGTTCTCGCCCGAAGGAAACCGGGCCTACAACCTGGAGCTTGCCAATCGACGTGCCGAGGCGGTCAAGGCCCTGCTGGTCGAGGTCGGCGTGCCCCCCGAGGACGTCGAGGTACTCCCGCCCACCCCGCCACGCGACGGCCTGACCGTGGCCCAGCAGCGGGCCGTCTACGTCACTCCCGTCTCGCCGCCGGAGGGTCGCTGATGCTGATCCTGTCCCTGCTCACCGGGCTCGCGACGGCGGCCGAGGTCCACGTCTTCCGCTCGGGTGACTCCATCGAGTCCGTCGCCACACAGATCGGCGACCCGACCCTGGCGCCCACCATCCGCGAGCTGAACGGCCTGCAGACCGGTGAGCAGCCCCCGGTCGGCACGGTGCTCACCCTTCCGGACACCGACGCGATCTCGCAGCCCGGCCAGGTGCTGACCGTGTCGGGCACCGGCTCGCTGACCCCACCAGGCGGCGGCGCACCCCAGCCGCTCGTGGAGGGTGCCTTCCTGATCGTCGGCACGACCGTCTGCACCGGCCCCGACTCGTACGCGGCGGTCCGCCTGGCCAGCGTGTCCGACTGCTCCGACGAGGACGACATCACCATGCTGCCCGAGACCTGCCTGGTCCTGGACAGCGCCACCGCCCGTCCCGATCGGCGCAGCAGCGTGGTCAGCGTGACCAGCGGCTCGGTGCGGATCGGCGCGACCGACGGCGGCACCGCGGTCGCCGTGCGCACCCCGGCGGGCATCACCACCGGCGAGTCCGGCGGCTTCCGGGTGGCGGTCGAAGAGACCTCGACCCGCTCCGAGGCCGTCACCGGCGACGTCGCCGTCCTGGCCCAGGGCACCGAGACCGAGGTTGCCAGGGGCTTTGGGGTGCGCCCCCCCGACGGCGCCGTGCCCGGCGACCTGGTGAAGCTGCTGCCCCCCGGAACGCCCATCCTTCCCGACGCCGGCGCCCGCCTGCTCGTGCCCGACTTCGCCTGGACCCCCGTGCCCCGCGCCCTCGGCTACCGCGTCGAGCTCGCCGAGGGCCCCGACATGGTGAGCCTGGTCCGCCGCACCGAGGTCGGCCCGCCAAAGTGGAGCCCGACCCAGCTCTTCCTCCCCTACGACGTCACCACCCTGCACTGGCACATCATCCCCTTCGACCGCCTCGGCTTCGAAGGCATCCCCAGCGAGGTCCGCCCGGTGCGGTTTCCGCGGGGAGTCGGAGATGCGCCGGGGGTGAAGGAAGGGGCCGGCGGGGAGTAGGCGGTCGCGTCTCGGGAAGGGATGCGCCCAGAGATGACGTTCCATCTTCGCAGGTCTGCTTCCACCACGGAGAAGCGGAGAGCCGGAGATCTGACGGAGAGCGACCTCGCAGGACCAACGCGATGGTCGTGTCCGTAGGTCCTGGGCTCAACCGGTCGGAACGGCGGTTCTCTCCGCCCGTCTGCCGCGGCCACAAGCTGAGACAGCGCTTCCGGCCCGCCACGCCGCTCTCCGTCATGACTCCGGCCCTCCGCTTCTCCGTGGTGAAAGTCGGTGTATGAACAACCGAATCCGGTGGCAGGGGACAGGCCCGCGGACCTCCGTGAGCCCGAGACCGCACGTCCCCAGAAATCTCACCCCCTCCTGTAAGCCCGCCCCTCCCGCCTCCGTTGTCCCACCGACTCGGAGGCATCCATGCATCGCATCGCTCTCGTCCTCACCCTCGCCCTGGCGTTCGTGCCCGTGGTCGCGCTCGCGGTGGAGCTGCCCGGCGAGGTGGTCGACACGCCGGTCACCGCGCCGATCCAGGTCCAGCAGGACCACCGCGCGGCGTGGGAGGCGCACCTGCGGCAGGAGCGGGCGCAGCGGATCGCCGATCTACGCGCCTACGCCAACGCGGGCGTCTTCCCGGTGAAGCCGGAGCAGCAGGGCTGGCACCACCAGTTCCTCGACGGGAGTGGCACCCCCTGCGCGGTCGCCAGCCTGATCGCCACCGACGGACACTGGGACCTGGTCCGGCAGACCGCCGCGACCGACAACGACGTCGTGCTCTCCGAGCTCGAGGGCGGCCCGCTCATCGACTGGGTCGCCACCAGCGGCCTCACCATCGAGGAGATCG
>CALATR010001296.1 GCA_937891875.1 uncultured Pseudomonadota bacterium
AGACTGGAGACCGACCCGCCCCTCCCACGCTCGCAGCTACGCGACCTCCGCGAGACGTGGCTGGCCCGACCCGCCCCTCCCCCGCTCGCAGCCACGCGACCTCCCGCGAGCCCGCCCCTCCCCCTTCGCTACCGCCCTCGTGGGTGGTGCTGGGCGTGCATGCGCTGCAGCCGGACCTGGGCGACGTGGGTGTAGATCTCGGTCGTGCTGATGTCGCTGTGACCGAGGAGCGCCTGCACGCTGCGCAGGTCCGCGCCGTGCTCCAGCAGGTGCGTCGCGAACGAGTGGCGCAGGACGTGGGGGCTCACCTTGCCGGTGATGCCCACGCTGACGGCGTGGTGGCGTAGGCGCTGCCAGAAGTTCTGCCGGGTCATCGCGCTGCCGCGGCGACTCACGAACAGGCTCGGGCTCAGACTGTCGGGGTCCAGCAGGGGCCGACCGCGCTCCAGGTAGCGGACGATCCGCTCCACCGCGCGATCCCCGAGGGGCACGATGCGCTCCTTGCTCCCCTTGCCCCGCACCAGCGCCAGGCCTTCGCGCAGGTCGACCGAGCGCCAGGGCAGGGTGACCAGCTCGCTGACCCGCAAGCCGGCGCTGTACAGCGTCTGGATCATCGCCTGGTCGCGCAGGCCGAGGGGGTCCTGACCGGGCGCGTCCAGCAGGGCCTCGACGTCTTCGGTCGACAGCACCCGAGGCAGGGGCTTCACGGTCCGCGCGGCCCCGACCAGCGCGGTCGGATCGGTGGAATCTCGGCGTTCTTCGCCCAACAGACGGAACCATTGCCGCAGGGAGGTGCGCGCGCGGTTGCGGCTGCGGGCCCCGATCCCCTCCCCCTCGAGGAACGCGAGGTAGGCGGTGATGTCGGTGTGGTCGACCGCGGTCAGGTCGGTCCGGCCGCGGGACGCCAGCCAGCGCGCGAAGCGGGTCGCGTCGGAGAGGTAGGCGGTGACGGTGTTGTCGGACAGACCCCGGTCGATGGCGAGCCAGGCGCGAAAGCCCTCCAGCGCCGCGTCGAGCGCGTCCGGCAGGGCCTGCTCGCTCACCGTGCCCGCTCCTTCAGCGCGGCCTTGAGGTCGTAGAGCGCCTGGTGGGCCTGTCGCGGGGTCATGTCGTCCGGGTCGAGCTCGGCAAGGCGCACGACGACGGGATCGACTGCGGGGGGCGGAGGGTCGGGGGCGGGCTCGGCGGTCTCGGCCGGGGCACCGACGCTGCCGAAGAGCGAGAGCTGCTGGCGATCGTTTCGCGGGGCGTGCTTCTCGAAGCGGGTCAGGAGCGTGCGCGCCCGGCCGATCACCTTGTCGGGCAGGCCGGCGAGGCGGGCGCACTGGATGCCGTAGGACCGGCTCGCGCCCCCGTCCTTCAGGGTGCGCAGGAAGACGATCTCCTCGCCCCACTCGCTCACCGCGACCGACTGGTTGACGACGCCCTCGTGGGTGTCCGCCAGCTCGCACAGCTCGTGGTAGTGGGTGGCGAAGAGCGCCCGGCAGCGGACCCGGGTGGCCAGGTCCTCGGCGACGGACCACGCGATGGCGAGACCATCGTAGGTGGAGGTTCCCCGCCCGATCTCGTCGAGCACGACCAGGCTGCGTGCGGTCGCGTGGTGCAGGATGGCGGCGGTCTCGCTCATCTCGACCATGAAGGTGGACTGGCCGCGGGAGAGGTCGTCGCTGGCGCCCACGCGGGTGAAGATCCGGTCGCACATGCCGATGCGGGCGCGCTCGGCGGGCACGAAGCTGCCGATCTGGGCGAGCAGCACGCACAGGGCGACCTGACGCATGGTCGTCGACTTGCCCGACATGTTGGGGCCGGTGAGCACGATGAGGCGGCGCTCGTCGGGGTCGAGCACGCAGTCGTTGGGCACGAAGCGCTCGTCTTCCAGCAGCGCCTCGACCACCGGGTGACGCGCCTGCTCGAGCACCAGATCGCGGGACTCGTCGACCTCGGGCGCGGTCCAGCGCCAGCGGGCGGCCACGTCGGCCAGGGCGGCGAGAACATCGAGCGAAGCCAGCTTCCCGGCGAGATCGAGCAGGCGGGCGGACTGGCCGGCGACCCGGGCGCGCAGGTCGGTGAAGAGCGTGTACTCGAGCGACTTGCGGCGCTCGTCGGCGGACAGGACCTTCTCCTCCAGCTCCTTCAGCTCGGCGGTGATGTAGCGCTCGGCGTTGGTGAGCGTCTGCTTGCGCCGGTAGCGCTCGGGCACCTTGTGCAGGTGGGCGCGGGTGACCTCGATGTAGTAGCCGAACACCTTGTTGCGCTTGATCTTGAGCGAGCCGATCCCGCTGGCCTCGCGCTCGCGCTCCTCGAGGGCGCTGATCCGGCCGACCCCGTTCAGCGAGATGTCGATCAGCTCGTCGAGCTCGTCGTGCACGCCCTGGCGGAGCAGCCCCCCCTCGGTCAGCGTGGTGGGCGGATCATCGACCAGCCAGGCGGCGAGCTCCTCGGCCACGTCGACGCACAGGTCGGTGGGCAGCACCGCGTCGAGCTCGGTCAGGTGAGCGACTGCGGCCATGGCGTCGGGCAGGGCCAGCAGGGAGCGGCGCAGGGCGGAGAGGTCGCGGGCGTGGGCGTTGCCGCTGGTCACCCGCGCGCCGATCCGCTCGATGTCGGCGACCTCGCGCAGGTGGGTGCGCAGGGCCTCGCGGGCGACGGGGTCCTCGAGCGGGGCGGCGACCGCGCGCTGGCGCTCCTCGATAAGCACGACGTCGAGCAGGGGGAAGGCGAGCCACTGCTTGAGCGCGCGCGAGCCCATCGCGGTGGCGG
>CALATR010001297.1 GCA_937891875.1 uncultured Pseudomonadota bacterium
AGGGTGCGGGGTTCGCCCTCGCGCGGGCGGCGGAGCTGGCGCGGGGGACCCACGACGCGATCATGGAGATGGACATCGCCATCTACCAGGCGATGCTCGCCCTGCTCCGCGGCCATGGCGCGCAGGCCGAGGCGATCATGGCCCGGGTCGATCCTGCGACCCTGCCCGCCGACCACGCGATCATGGCCTATGCGGTGCTGGGCGCGCTCGACGCCATGGGCGGGCGTCCCCCCGGACCCGCACTGGAGCGTGTCGATGCCTTGCTGGCCGCGCCCAGCGGTGTCGCCTACCAACGGAGCCTGGAGCGCTGGCGCGAGGCGGTGCGGGAGCGACCGGACCAGCTCGCCAACCTCGTGCAGGACGGCGCACTCTCGGCCCGGCTGCTCGCGCGGGTGTGGACCTACTGCACGCAGACCCGGTAGGGCGCGACCCAGCCGTTGAGGAAGTCGGTCACGCCTTCCCAGCAGCCGGTGTCGACGCCGACGCCGTCGAAGACCGCCACGGGCGTGCCGTTGTTGAAGTAGGTGAACGAGAGCTGGTCCGCCGCGCTCGACGACCAGGTGCCGGTGTAGCCGGGAGGGGCCGCCGGATTGGTGAAGGTGATGCTGCCGTTTGCGTTGAAGGTGACTTCGTGGGACGTGATCGACGACGGGTAGAGCTCGCACTCGTAGAACGACGTCAGCGACGTGCCGGTGCAGTGCTCGTTGATGGCGTCGAAGGGTGCGGTGAACGAGACGCCGATGGTGCCGAGGGTGGCGGTCACCGAGTCGATGTTGTTCGCCGTGTTCGACTCGCTGGTCGTGGTCGTGGCGTCCGCCTCGATGACCAGCGGGCCAGAGCTCGCGGGCAGGGCGATGTCGAAGCTGACCGTGACCGATTCGTTCTTGCGGATCCGGCCCAGCGCGCAGGACAGGGTCGTGCCCACCTGGGAGCAGGCAGCGTCGATGTTCGACAGGTCCCCCATCACGTGCACGGTCGGGCTGGTGCCGGTCTCGGGGAGCAGGATCTCGAGGTCGACGCTGTTGGCGTGGCGGGTGCCGACGTTGTCGACCGTCACGGACCAGGTGGCGCTCTGGTACACGTCGACGCCCGAAGGCTCGGTGATCGTGGTCTCGAGGTCCGCGTCGGCGGCGAACGCGGGGACGGCGACAAGGAGCGCGCCGAGCGAGAAGGCGATTGGACGAAGCATGACAGACCATCCGTACGAGTGTGAGTGGGGTCGCGACGCGGCCGATGGCCTCGCGACCTGAACTCCGGTACGCCTGGAGTCCCGCTTCGCAGGGCGTTTGTTACCCGCCGTTACAACCACGGGGTGCAACCACCCCGGATCACGTCGTGCAGGTGGCGATTATCGCCCCGCGTTCCGCTCGGTTCCGCACCGTTCCGCACCCCTGGTGTTCGCGCACGGTTCGCGATGTGCTGTCCGGACGAGTACTGCCTCAGCCGCGCGACCCAACCACGACGACACCCGCCCGAGCAGGGGGCGGGGCGCCGGCCTGGCCCTTGCTTCCGGGAGGGCCTCTATCGCGAGGGGTCACCGGTCCGGGCTTCAGCACATTTACGGGGGCTCGGTCACCTGTCCGACCTCGAGCGCCCCCTCTCCGTCGATGTGAACCCCTAACCCGCCACGCGCTCTAGCAGCAGGGCCAGGGCCAGGTCATACAGCGGTCGGAGCGTGCGGTGCGTGACGCTCGGAGCTCCGTCGTCGCGCTCCAGGGTCTCCAGGAGCGACAGCAGCGAGTCGGCGTCGCACATCACCTGTTGCTCGGGCTCGGTGAGCTTCTCGATAAGCTCGTCGGTCACCGGTAGGTGAGGCGACTGGACAGCTCCGCCGGGGAACTCGGCCGCCAGGTCGGGGAACCGGATCCGCAGCACATCGCCGGATGGCTGGTCGAAGTTCCAGTTGGTGGGGTCGAGCAGGTAGCGGGCGCAGCGCTTGCAGCCCACCTTCGCCGGATCGCTCGTGATGCCCGGTGCACGCCAGGTGCAGTGCCGCTGCACGCACGGCACGCCCACCCAGTGGAGACCCGGCCGCGGCGAGCTCACCCCACCGCCCCACCGTCGGCGTCCTCGGCATCGGCCTCGCACGCGGCGATCGCCTCTTGCAGCGGGATGCCGAGCGCCTGGTGCTCGAGCAACACCTCCTCGAGCTCCGTGCACTCGATCCCGCGACGCACCGCCTCCTGGTTGAGCCTTCGAAGGAGGTCTTGCGTCTGCTTGTGCATGGCGTCGAGGGCGAGCAGGCGCTGCTTGCGTGTCTCCAAGGCCGGCGTGTTCCGACTCACGGCCCCTCCGTCAGGTCGAACACCTCCAGCACGCAGGGCAGGTCGACCACCGGCTGGCCGGCCTCGATCTGGGCCCCGAGCTGCTCGAGGGTGGTGCCGGCCTTGCACTTGTAGCCGACCAGCATGGCGTTCTCTTGGAGCGCCCCGAGCCAGCGCTGGATCAGCTCCGCTTCGTCGAGCTCGGCGTAGGCCTCCGGCTGGAAGGGCATGGGGCCGTGCAGGACGCCCTTGCGGGAGAACGCGATGATGACGGCGTTGTCAGCCACGTGGGCCTCCGGTCCGGACCTCGGTCTCGAGCAGCCAGGCGGCGTCCGGATCACGAGCCAGGGCGCGCGTCGCGGCGACGTCCTCAAGGAGCTGCTCGGTCTCGGTGCGCCGCACGCGCACGCCGTCGATCTCCCAGCGGCGATGGTCCACCCGGCGCGCGGTCGCCCGGCTGAACGTGCAGTGCATGATGACTTCGACCACGTCCGGATCGTCGCCGGGAAGCACGCGCTGGACGAGCCCGGCGTAGAAGAGTTCGTAGAGCCACGACGCGACGCCCACGGCGCCGAACACCAGGCCGGGACCGGCGAGGGCCACGAACAGCAGCGTCATCGCGGAGAACTCGGCGGTCATGGCCGAACCTCGCCGAGGTGCTGGAGGGTGCTGCACAGGTAGCCGACGCCGAAGATCGCGACGCACAGGCCGAGGAACAGCGCCCCGTCGAGCTGGACGATCAGCCCGGAAGGGAACAGCTCGAGCCCGAGGCTGACCATCACGCGACGGTCGAGCCGCTGGGGTTGCCCCACACGTGGACGCCACCCTGGACGCCTGGATTGCGGCTCGCACCCGGCTCGTAGCGGACCAGGTGGGAGTGCACGCCGGTCCGGTCGCCCCCGTTCGCCTCGAGGCACACCGGGCACAGGAACAGGACGCACGGCACGGTCTGCCCGCTCGAGCCGAGCTGGACCCGGGTGACCTCGCCGTCGAGGTCGACCAGCGGGATCCGCTTCATCGCCGGCGCCGGTGGTTGTAGGCGCTGGCGCTGGCGGCGCTGGCGCTGGGTGGTGCCGGGCGGGCGCTGCCGCCGCGGGTAGGCGTAGACGCCCCACCACCCGGAGCTCCAGTCCGGCCCGCCGCCAGCGGTCGGGAGGACGTCGTCGACGTGGATGGTCGCTTCCAACGGCGTCGCCGCGGCGAGACACACCATCATCAGCGTCGACAGCGAGAACCTCACGCGCTCGCCTGCTCGCCGGCGATGGGCTGATCGGCCTCGTCGACGTCGGCGGACGGGCCGTCC
>CALATR010001298.1 GCA_937891875.1 uncultured Pseudomonadota bacterium
GCCCCTCCGCGCCGAGCATGATGTGGTCGACGTCGATGCCACCCAGGGTGTCCGACAGGTCGATACGATCGCTGGAGCGGACCACGTACGGGTTGTCCCAGGCGTCGTAGGTCCGGATCGACAGGGAGAGCGGGCTGCCGGCGGTGACCTTCGTCAGGCCGAGGGTCAGCTCCGCCCGGTCGAGCGGACCGTTTACCA
This sequence comes from uncultured Pseudomonadota bacterium, assembly GCA_937891875.1. Classification (GTDB taxonomy): domain Bacteria; phylum Myxococcota_A; class UBA796; order UBA796; genus REDI01. Next base: position 199 of record CALATR010001298.1, read on the forward strand.
CGCCGACGGACACCGAACGCCCAGACAGCGCCGGGGCGTCCGGGTCGGTCGTGGCGGCGGACAGCCAGGTCGGACCGTAGGTGTAGAGGTGGCAGCGGAAGTCGATCCGCAGGGACTCGGACACGCCGAGCCAGTCACAGGTGGCCCCACCATGCTGGGCATCGTCGAGCACGATCAGACCCGGACCGAGGGCCTCCGACGCAGCGACGACCTCGGGGTCGACGATGTTGTCGAACTCGTCGAGCACCGCGACGCGCACCGGGAAGGGCACGCCAGCGGTGACACCGCTGGCCACCGTGTCGGGATCGATCTCCACGCCCAGCCGATCGGCGACCGCCGGCAGCACCTCGTACAGGCGCGAGCGCCCGTGCAGGTCGCGGGTGGGCGACTCGACGAGCAGGGTCACCGCAATCTCGGCGTCCGTCGGGGTGAACTCGCACAGGGCGCCGAAGTCGATGGGATCGCAGCCACGGACGTCGACGTCGTTGGCGGAGTCCGTCAGGGCGAGGCTGTCCTCGTCCACCCCCTCACGGGTGACGTTGCCGTAGCGGTCCGCGCTGTAGACGATCGCGGTCTGGGTCTCGCCCGCGGTCACGACGCTCTTGAGCACGTCCACCCGCAGGGCGTCCGCCGCGCCGGGGTCGACCTGGATGCGCGGGGAGGAGAACGGCGTGCCGTCCAGCTCGACGACGATGCGCTGCTCGGCGCAGCCGCCGATGGGCGTGCGGTCCCTGGTGGCGGTGGTGAGCTCGAACGGCAGCTCGGTCACGCCCTTGAGGTCGTCGATGAGGATGCCGCCGCCGGAACCGAGGTCACCGCAGGTGTCGTAGACCAGCGCCTGCACGGGCAGGACCGGGTCGTAGACGACGCCGCCGCTCTCGCTGTCCCGCAGGGTGAGCGTGACGGGCACGTCCGAGCCGGCGACCGTGGAGAAGTCGTCGGTGGGCAGGGTGAGGTCTACGACGTAGTCGCCGCCCGGAAGCCAGCGCAGGGTGCGCACCTCGGGCTCGAGGCCCACGTCCGGGTCCGGGATCTGGACGCTGACCTTCACGTCGGCCGGCGCCTCGATGGCGAGGTCCAGGCGGCCGCTGCCGTCCACCCGGGTGAAGCCGGAGATGCCGAGCGTACCGCCCAGATCGGTGTACACCGCGTCGGTGAGGTTCGAGGTGAGCGTGCCGTCCACCGGCAGGCCATCCAGTCGCGCGACGACGACGTCGATCGGCAGCTCTGCGAACTCCTCGGCATCATCGCGACCCAGCAGCTGCAGGTCGAGGATGGCCGTCTGCCCGACGTAGAAGGACCCGGGGTCGTCCCGCACGACCACCGCGAGCCGCTCCACGGGGGAGCTCGTCACCTGGTAGCCGTCCTCGAGCAGGCCGGTGGCGCCGTCAGGACCGGTGACGCGGAGGTCGTAGCTGCCGACCGGGGCGACCTCGCGGGGGACCTCGCCCTGCAGATGGCCTGTGTCGATGAGGGTCACGCGGGAGAGCTCCGCGACCACGCTTCCGGACTCGGGATCGAGGAGCGCCATCCGGAAGGCGGCGTCCACCGTGTCGCCGCTCGACCCCGACATGTCGGCCACGACGCGGGGGAAGAAGTCGCGTCCATAGACGTCGATCCGCTGGGCCTCTCCCCCATACCCGCGCGGCGGATCGACGGTCTCCACGACCGGATCCGGCATCGTCGCGACGCACGCCTGCGACACCGCCACCAGGGCGGGCACACAGGTCTGGATCCAGCGCTGGATCTTCACGTCTGCTCCACGGGATGTTGACATCCTAATCGATGACAGCCCGGAAACCCAAGACGAGGGACAGGCCCCCCAGCTGGCCGACAAGCCCCGAACGACTGCTACCACTGATTAGGGAAGGTCGAAACTCCCCCATGAGTTCATACGGACCGAGGCGGTACCCGGCACCGAAGATCGCTGTAAGTCCAGGGCCGAGCGCGCCTTGTCGCGCGGGCAGCGGCGTTCCGTTGAACACCGACGTCGCGTAGTAGGGCGCCACCTGGGCACCGAGGCCGAGCCACAGCGGGACGCGACCCCGATGGGGACGGTACAAGGTAGCCAGCGTCACCGGAAATGGCGTGATGCGGTTCAGCGACGTCCCGAGGGACGAGACCACGGTGCGGGAGCCGCTGTAGCCGGACAGGCCGATGCGCAGGAAGAAGGGGTCGACCGGCAGGCGGACGTCCGCGTCGATGCTCACGTACAGGCTGTTCAGGCCGGACAGGTTGGTGATCCCGCCGACCGACGCCCCGATCGCTACGCGCACCGGAGGCGGGGTCAGGCGCAGCACCACCGTGCCGACTGCCGAGCCAGACCCGGCCCGAGCCGTGATCGTCACTTCCCGGGGCACCGCGTCGGGCTCGGGGGTGTAGGTAGCGATGTAGCCGCCGCCAGGCAGGGGCCTGGGCGCACCGATGCGGCCGTGGTCGACGGACAGGGTCGGCGTCTCCCCGTTGACCGGCTGGCCACCGCGATCGAAGAGTTCCACCCGGACCGGTACGCTGGCGCCGGGCTGCAGGTAGAGCACCGGGGTGTCGGTCGAGACCTCGATCGTGGAGGTCCGTCCCGAGGTCAGCGTGACCCTCACCACGTCGACCAGATCGGGCTGACCGGGCCCACCGCCGCGGGGGGGCGTGCCGCGGACCGCGACCCGGAGCGCCTCGTGCCCGGCCGAGCGTGCCCCGATGACCACGGGCGCCAGATCCGAGCCCGGATCCAGCTCCGCGGAGAACCAGCCGGCCGCGTCGGTGATGCCGTCCACGCTCGCCTCGCCGGCGACGAGGGTGATCGGCGCGCCGACGAGCGGCCCGCCATCGGGATCGACCGCCCTTCCGTGCACCCGTACGGCGCCGAGGGTCGGCACCGCCCCATGAGCGACCACCACGTCCGCCACCCTCCCCTGCCCCGTCGACCGGGACCAGCGAGCCACCACCCGGTCGGAACCCAGGATCATCGCCTCGTTTCCGGCGCGGTACTCCCCCCGGCGCGACCCGCCGTCCGGAGGCTCCATGCGCACCGCGCCGCGCTCGGCGCTGACCTGCACCCGGTCGGCGGACAGGCGCTCCCCGCCCCCGTCGAGCAGGTGCACCGTGACCTCGGCGACCGGGAAGTCCAGCGAGAGTGTCTCGGGACCGACCCGCAGGTCGACCGCGGCGGGCACGCCAGCGACGGGCAGCAGGCGCAGGTCGCGCGACGCATCGAGGAGCTTGCACGCAAGCCGCACGCTGCCTCCCTCGAACCGCGGCGAGCCCAGGGCGCTCACCCGCCACAGCCCGTCGTCGATGGGGGTCAGGGGCACCTCGCCGACCCCGCCGGGCACCTGACAGCGCGGGGAGGCGCCCGTCCAGGGACGCCCGTCCGCAGTCGTCGCGCTCACGAGCAGATCGGGGACCAGCCTGGCCGGACGCGGCGGCCTGGACGCGCTGATCAGCAGGCCGGGCTCCTGGACCGCGGAGAGCACGTACGGGGTGGACAGCTCATTTCCGAGCTCGTCGGCGACCAGGATCTCGGCGGAGCGCTCGCCCGGCCGCTGCTCGATGACCGCGCGCACGTTGCCCTCGGAGTCCGCCTTGAACGGTCCGTAGGTCCGACCGCCGACCTTGACCCGCAGGCTCGCGCCGGGCTCGACCTCGAACGCGAGGGTGGGCCGGTCGACCAGGCGCACCAGCACCTGCTGGGGTCGGGTGTCCCGCCGGCGATCGGACAGGGCGACCAGGAGCACCCGGGCCCCCTGCCCTGTCGGGGTGATGCGCACCTCGAGGGCGCTGCCGGTCTCCTCGACCACGACCTCGGCACGCTCGGAGGTGAACACCTGCAGATCCTCGGGCGGAGGCCGATCCGCCGTCGCCAGGCGCAGGAGCACGGGGGCGCCGGAGGGGCTGTCGATCCGCCCCGGGACACCGAGATCGAGGGCCGGCAGCGGGCGCACGGTGAGGCTCACCGGAACCGTCGCGCCGGGCGTCGTCACCCGCAGCACCACCGGACCCGGATCCGGGGGAGGTGTCCACAGCCACGGCGTCACCCCCGGCGCGGCCTCGCCGTCCTCGTCCGGACGGACCGTGCCCCGCTCGGCGGCGAGGCTGACCCCCTGCAGCGGCGCCCCTGCGTCGTCCACCGCGGCCACGTGCACCCGGGTCGTGCGCCCGGGCACGGGATCCCCGTCCGGGGTGATCACCCGAACCTCGGCCGCGAACGCCGCGATCAGCAGGAGGAACAGCGCGATCACGGAGCGCCTTCCTCCACCCGACCACCGCGCAAGCTGGGCGGGGTGCGGTCGACCTCGACCGTGATCGAGTCGCTGACGCTGTTGCCGAACGGATCCGTCGCCTCGACCACGACCGGGATCCGACCCTCCTCCAGGGGCAGGCGCGCGGTGAAGCGCCCGTCCGAGTCGGCGCGCACGGTCAGCCGCTCGCTGCCCCCCGACAGCACGACCGTGGCCCCCGGGGCCGTGGTGCCGGACACATCGACAAACTCCGCCTTCGTCCTCGTCTCTCCGGGCCATGCAACCGAGAGCACGACGTCGTCCGGGATGGGTCCGAGCGCGTTCGAGCCGTCCGGCAGGGCGGTCACGCGCCCGCCCGCGGCGATCGAGTCCACCCCGGGGATCCCGCTGGCGGTCGCCGTGCCCCGCTCAACGTCGACCGCGAACACCCCGTCTGCCGCCGCGACGGTGAAGGCACCATCGCGGGTGGTGACCGCGCGCCCGTTGCTGCCGACGCGCACGGCCCGGGACCCCCGTTCGACCTCCGCCCGCACGCGACCTTCGTCGAGCTCGACGACGACGCTCTCGGAGTCGACGTGGTCGACCCGCATCGACGTGTCCGGTGCGAGGCGCAGCTCCACGTCGGGTCCCGCGGCGAGCACGGCCGTGCTGGAAGGCCCGGTGCGTACCTGTTCGTCGGCGTCGACGATGCGGCCTGCGGTCGCGCGCTGCGGGCCTCCGTCCCCTCCCACCGAGACATCCCCGGAGACCTCGACCAGCACGAGGTCAGGCCCCCCGCCCGGCGCGAGCAGCCAGGGGATGCCCAGGGACGCGAGCACGACCAGCACGACGATGATGCCGACCGGGACGAGCCAGCGCACTACGCCAGGGGGAGCATCAGCCGCCATGGACCCTCCCCATCGGGCGCGACCAGGCGCCCGCCGCTCGCCGAGATGAGGCGCCTTGCGACCCACAGCCCGAGGCCGGCGGCCCGGTAGTCGTCGCGTCGCGCCCCTGCCGCCACCGGCCGGTCGGGCAGGAGCTCGACGCAGACCTCGCTCCCCGCAACGCGCGCGGCGACGCCGAGCGCCGCCTCGTCGGGCAGACCCGCGACCAGTCCCTGCAGCACCTGCGTCAGCGCCCGGCGCAGCGACGCTTCGTCGAGCGCGACCCGGCAGCTCTCGGGCACCTCACCGAGGGTGAGCGCGACCTTGCGCTGGCCGCTCGCCGCCTCGACCACCCGTACGCTCTCCCCGAGGATCGGCGAAAGATCTGCGGATTCGCCGGACGCCGGCCCATCCTCTGCCGAGAGCTGCAGCATCGCAGCCACCACCGCGCGGCAGCGCTGGGCCTCCGCCTCCGCCTGGGACAGGAGCCCCTTGGCCGCGGGATCATCGACCTTGTGGGCGCTGATCTGGAGCAGGCCGAGCACGCTGGCCAGCGGGTTGTTGAGCTCATGGGCGAGTCCGGCACCGACCTCGGCCACCGCGGCGAGCTGCCCGGCGCGGAGGAGCTCTGCCTGGGCCGCCTCCAGATCGGCCGTGCGCGCCGCCACCCGGTCCTGCAGCTCGGCGTTGAAGGCTTCGACCTCCGCTCTTCGGGCCTCCAGCTCCTCCAGCGTGAGCGACAGCCGCGCCGCCATGTGGTTGAAGCTGGTCGCCAGCTCGCCGATCTCGTCGCGGCCGACCGCGGGCACCCGGTGGGTGAGGTCGCCGTCGGCGATCCGGTTGGCTGCCGCGCGCACGTTGGCGACCGGCCTGCTGACCGTGCGCGCCACCACCAGCCCGGCCAGGACCGCGACCACGACGGAGACGCCGAGGCTGACGACGAGACGCCGCTGGAGCCGGGGCCAGGCAGGGTCGGCGGTGATGGGCTCGGACATGACCACGGTCCAGGGAACCCCGGGCACCGCGGCCAGCGCCCCCGCTCGACCCTCGTCGTCCATGGAGAAGGTGGCGGTGGAGGCACCGAGGATCGGCTCCAGCACATCGAGATCGGGGGCGGGGCCGTGGCGGAGGATCGGGGTTCCGTCGCCGCGCACCAGGGCCAGCGCCCGCCCCCCCTGAGCGCGGAGCTCGACCAGGCGCTCGACCTCGTCGAGGGACAGATCGACCGCGAGCACGACGCGCTCGGCGAAGGGGCCACGCGCGCCGACGGGCAGGCCCGGACCGGGGACGGGCGCACCGGGTGCGGCCGCGGGGGGCACGTAGGGCTCGCCGAGCCAGACCTGACCGGGCACGTCGGGGCGGGGCACCTTGGCGAGGAAGGCGTCGGCGCGGGCCTTGGAGCCGCGCTCCCGCTCGGCGAGGGGATCGTTGGGGGACAGCGAGGCGTCGAGCCAGCGGGGCTGCACCTCCTGCCCGGGTGGGCCGACCAGGCCGTCGTCATCGAGCAGGGCGACGGTGACGACGCCAGGCACGGCGCGGTAGGTCGCCTTGAGCAGGCCGTCCTGGACCGCGGGCCCGCGCGAGAGGAGATCCGGGTACAAGCTGGCCCATCCACGGATCGCCTGGGCCTTGAGCGCCACCCAGCGACCGATCTCGTCGGCCACGGCGACCGCCTCGCGGGTCCTGGCCGCCTGGCGCGCCTCCTCGGCCTGATCGCTGGTCAGATCGACCGCCTGGACCGACACCACCACCAGCGGGGCGAGGGAGACGGCGACCATCGCCAGCGCGAGCTTGATCCAGAGACGCATCGGGGGGAGCCTAACGGGCAGTCGATCGGGGAGCCCGGCCTAGTCCGCCTGTCCCCGCTGGAGACGGACGACGAAGGTGGCGCCGCCGCCGGGGGTGTCCTCGACCGCCACCGTGCCCTGGTGACGGGTGACGATGCGGTAGACGATGTTCAGGCCCAGGCCGGTCCCCTTCCCCACTTCCTTGGTCGTGTAGAACGGGTCGAACACCTGGGCACGGGCGGAGTCCGGGATGCCGGGCCCGGTGTCGATGACGCGGACGACGACCTCGTCGCCCTCCGCCGCCACCTTGACCGCGATGGTGCCGCCGCCGTGCTCCGACAGGGCCTCGGCGGCGTTCTTGATGAGGTTGACGAAGACCTGCTGCAGCTCGCTCGTGCGGGCGCGCACCACCAGGTCCGGGTCGGCCTGCACGCTGATATCCGCCTTGTACCCTGCACTTCGCGTGACCAGTCGGACCGCGTCCTGGACGACCTGGGCGACGGGCACGCTGGTCAGGTACTCCCGCTCGGCGCTGCGGCTGTAGCTGGTGAGATCCTTGACGATGCTCTTGATGGTGCGGCTGTACTCGACGATCTCCTTCGCGTAGTCGTGCACGACCGCGAGATCGTCCTCGTCGGTGATGGCCTCGGCGAGCCCGAGGATGCCGAACAGCGGGCTCGAGATCTCGTGGGCGACCCCAGCGGCGAGCGTACCTATCCCCGCGAGCTTCTCCGACTGCACGAGCTGGCGCTGGGCAGTCTTCAGCTCGTCGAGCGAGTCCGTCAGCGCCTCGTTCTTGTCCTGAAGCGCCGCGACCAGCCGCCGGTTCTCCCGCACCACCGCGATCTTCTCGAAGGCCTGGTGCACCTTGCGGCGCACGTCGAAGATGTCCTTCGGCGGCTTGATGATGTAGTCGAAGACGTCGAGCTCCATCGCCTCGAGCGCCGTGTCCAGGCTGGCGTAGCCGGTCAGGATGATCGCCTCGGAGTCGGGCCAGCGGGCCTTCGCGCGCCGGACCAGCTCGAGCCCGCCCACGTCGGGCAGGTTCTTGTCGGTCAGCAGCACGTCGCAGCCTTCTTCGATGGCCTCGAGCGCGGACCTGCCGTCCGGGCAGGCGACCAGCGCGAAGCGGTCGTCGGCGAAGATGGTGCTGAGAAGCTGCAGGATGACCGGCTCGTCATCGACGAGGATCAGCCGGCCGCCGTCCGCCATGTCGCCTCCGTCCCCGCGCGGGTGCGCATCCCGCCAAGGCGGCGAAGGCTAGCACGGGCGGGACGGCTCGGGGGGCCGCGAGTCAGCCGGGGGCGAACTCCCCGCGGACCCAGTTCTCATTGGTCGTACGGAAGACCTTGACATCGGCCCAGGCCGGATTCTCCACGACGAAGACGGTCTTGTCCGCCCGATGCTGGGCGTCCGTCCAGCACCACTTGAGCGGACCGTCCGCCCAGTTCTCCTTGTCCGTCTCCCAGATGCTGCAGTCGGCGTAGCTCTCGAGGTCGACGAAGCAGATGGTGATGTCGGCGAGGGACTGGATGTCGGTGCGGTAGAGGATCACGAGAGACCTCCTCGCTAGTAGTTCACCAGGCTGGTGACGCTGGTGCCGTGCAGGCGCTTGCGCCCATCGAGGAAGCCCAGCTCGATGAGGAAGCAGGCGCCCAGGACCTCGGCACCCAGCTCCTTGCACAGCGTGATCGCTGCCTCTGCGGTGCCGCCGGTGGCGAGCAGATCATCGACGATGACCACCCGGTCGCCGGGGTTGATGGAGTCCTTGTGCATCTCGAGCGTGGCGGTGCCGTACTCCAGATCGTACTCCTGGCCGATGGTCACATGAGGCAGCTTGCCCTTCTTGCGGGCCAGCACGAGGCCCGAGCCGGTGCGGTGCACCATGCCGGCCCCGAAGAGGAAGCCGCGGGACTCGATGGCGACGATCTTGTCGACATCCGCGTACTCGACGGCCATCCACTCGCAGACCCGGCCGAACAGCTCGGCGTCGGCGAGCACGGGGGTGATGTCCTTGAAGAGGATGCCGTCGTTGGGGAAGTCGGGAACGTCGCGGATGGTCTCACGCACGTCAGCAGCAAGGTCGCCCATGGCAGGAACTCCGGGGATGAGAGGCAGGTTCAGAGCAGGAAGCGGATGAGGATGAAGCCGCCCACGAGCAGGACGGCAAAGCCCACGGTGAGCCACTCGAACCACTTCTCGATGAAGCGTCCGACGGGCTCGCCGAGCCACCACAGCAGGCCGGCGACCACGAAGAAGCGCAGGCCCCGGCCGATGATGCTGGCGACGATGAAGATGGGCAGGTTGAGGCCGGTCGCCCCGGCGGTGATGGTGACCAGCTTGTACGGCACCGGGGTCAGGGCGGGCACGAAGACCGCCATGGCCCCGTTGTCGTTGAACAGGGTGGCGTATTCCTGGAACTTGTCGCCGTAGCCGTAGAAGGCGAGCACCGGCTCCGCCACGGTCTCGAACATCGCGTAGCCGATGAGGTAGCCGAACAGGCCGCCGAGCACGCTGGCCACGGTGCAGTTCAGGGCGAACAGGAAGCTCTTCTTCCGCTTGCCGAGTGCGAGCGCGATGAGCAGCGGATCGGGAGGAATGGGGAAGAAGCTGCTCTCGCAGAAGGAGAGCACGAACAGCGCCAGCGGGCCCCACGGCGTCTCCGCCCAGGACAGCACCCAGTCGTACAGCCTGCGCAGCGGTCCGAAGATGGCCTGGCGCACCGAGGCGAGGGCGCTCACGAGCCGGCCTCCGTGCCGTCCTGGTCGACCCAGGCGGCGAGATCCGCGAGCACGTCGTGGCGGGTCATGTCCGTGTGCAGCGGCGTGACCGTGGCGAAGCCCTGCTCGATGACCGGGCCGTCGGTGCCGTCCACCGGCTCGAAGCCCGCGTGGGCACCACCGAGCCAGTAGTACGCCTTGCCGCGGGGATCGGTGCGCTCGTCGACCGAGGGCTCGTAGTGGCGCCAGCCCTGGGCCGCCGCGCGCACTCCACGCAGCTCCTCGAGCGGCACGTCGGGCACGTTGATGTTGAGCACCACGTTGCGGGGCAGGCCGTGGGCGAGCACGTGCCGGGCCACCCGGGCGGCGACCGCCCCCGCGGTGTCGAAGTGCGCGAACGGCGCGCTGCCGTGACGATGCAGGCTCACCGCGATGGCGGGCACTCCCTGGAAGACCGCCTCCATCGCCGCAGCGACGGTGCCGCTGTAGAACACGTCGGTGCCCAGGTTGCTGCCGTGGTTGATCCCGCTGACGGCAAGGACGGGCTTGCGCGGAAGCACGCCATGGAGCGCCACATACGCGCAGTCGGCCGGGGTTCCGGTCACCGCCCAGCGCCGCTCTCCCCGGGCCTCCACGCGCACGGGGTGGTGCAGGCTGAAGCCGTGTCCCTTGCTCGACTGCTCCACCTGGGGCGCCACCGTCCAGGTCGTGCCCAGGGCAGCCATCGCGCGCTCCAGCGCACCCAGTCCGGCCGCGTCGATGCCGTCGTCGTTGGTGATGAGCAGGTCCACGCCACCTCCGCGGCGCGCGTAACCCCCGTTGACGAGGCTGGCAGGACCGATGACTCTGAGCGCACAGACCGGGAGGATCCGTGACCCAGGCCGCGACCGACGTGCCCCTCGCCCCCGCCGAAGAACCTCCGGCCCGCTACCTCAATCGGGAGCTGACCTGGATGCGCTTCAACGAGCGCGTGCTCGAAGAGGCCCAGGACACCCACCATCCCCTCCTGGAGCGGATCCGCTTCCTCTCCATCTTCCACACCAACCTGGACGAGTTCTTCATGGTCCGGGTGAGCGGCCTGAAGCAGCAGGTGCGCTCGGGCCTGGAGGTGGTCAGCCTGGACGGCCTGTCTCCCCAGGCGCAGCTGGTGCGGATCCGCGCGCTCCTCGAGGAGCAGCTGGCCCGGGTCGAGGCCGTCTTCGAGGACGAGCTGATGCCCGCCCTGCGCGAGCGCGGGGTCAGCGTGGTGCACTACCCGGGGCTCGATCGGCGAACCCGGGCGTTTGCGGACGACTTCTACCAGCGCAAGGTCCACCCGGTGCTCACCCCGCTGGCGGTCGGCCCCACGAAGACGTTCCCCTTCATCAGCAACCTCTCGCTGAACGTCGCCGTCGAGGTCCGCTCGCCCACCACCGGCGAGATGCGTCTGGCGCGGGTCAAGATCCCCGCGATGCTGCCGCGCCTCGTCCGCGTCGATGGCGGCAGCCCGACCGAGCTCGAGCCGCCGCTGCAGTTCCTCCCGGTCGAAGAGATGATCTGCGCCAACCTCGACTCCCTCTTCCCGGGCATGGAGGTTGGAGAGCCCTACCTCTTCCGGGTGACCCGCGACGCCGACCTCGAGATCAAGGAGGATGAAGCCGACGATCTCCTCACCGCCATCCGCGAGGAGGTACGCAACCGCCGCTTCGGCCGCGCGGTGCGCATGGAGGTGCAGCGCACGATGCCGGAGTCGATGCGCGAGCGCCTGCGCAAGGGTCTGTCCCTGGAGCGGGAGGACGTCTACACCCTGTCCGACCCCCTCGACATCCCGAGCCTCAAGGGCCTGCTCGCGGTCGACCTGCCCACCGACAAGTGGCCTGCGTTCGCCCCCCGGGAGTTCCCCACCGAGAACATGTTCCAGCAGATCCGCGCCGGGGACCTGCTCTTCCATCATCCGTACGAGTCGTTCAACCCGGTGGTCGAGTTCCTGCAGCAGGCCGCCCGCGACCCGAACGTGCGGGCCATCAAGCAGACCCTCTACCGCACCAGCGGCGACAGCCCCGTGGTCAAGGCGCTGCTGGAGGCGGTGCAGAACGGCAAGCAGGTCGCCGCCATCATCGAGCTGAAGGCACGCTTCGACGAGGAGAACAACATCGTCTGGGCGCAGATGCTCGAGGAGAACGGCGTGCACGTGATCTACGGCGAGGTCCGGCGCAAGGTGCACGCCAAGATCTCCCTCGTCGTGCGCAGCGAGGGCGGCCACCTGCGCCGCTACGCCCACATCGGCACCGGCAACTACAACCCGACCACCGCGCGGATCTACACCGACCTCGGCCTGTTCACCTGCAACGAGGAGGTCACCGCCGATCTCGCCGACCTGTTCAACCGCCTGACCGGCTTCTCCGAGCCGTCCGGCTACCGCCAGCTGCTGGTCGCCTGGCGCTTCATGCACGACCAGCTGCTGGAGCACATCGCCCGCGAGGCCGAGCACGCCCGCGCCGGCAAGCCCGCCCACATCGTCTTCAAGTGCAACGCGATCGCCGAGAAGCGGGTGATCGACGCGCTCTATGCCGCCAGTCAGGCCGGCGTGAAGGTCGAGCTGATAGTGCGCGGCATCTGCTGCCTGCGCCCCGGCGTGCCCGGCCTGTCCGAGAACATCCGCGTGTCCTCCGTGCTGGGTCGCTTCCTGGAGCACAGCCGGGCCTACTGGTTCCACAACGCGGGCACCCCCGAGGTCTTCATCGGCAGCGCCGACCTCATGGACCGCAACCTCAAGAACCGCATCGAGGTCCTCACCCCGGTCCGCGACCCGACCCACGCGGGTTGGCTGCGCCAGGTCTACCTGCAGCGCTACCTCGACGACACCGCCCGCACGCGGATCATGCAGTCAGACGGCAGCTACACGCGGGCCCAGGGCGAGGACGGGATCGACGTGCAGGCGACGTTCTTGCGGGAGGCGACGGGGAGGTAGCGAGCGAGGGGTGGCGGGGCGCGATCCGCTGGCGTGGGGTCGCATTGCTGCCAGCGAGTCCGTGGCGGGGCGCGATCCTCTGTCGCGGGGTCGCGTTGCTGCGAGCGAGGGAGTGGAGGGGCGGTCCCTGGTCTCTGGTCTCTGGGGCCCGCTGCGGACAGGGGTGGCAGACGTACGCCGCAGCTCTTCGTGACAGCCTCTCTGACCCGCGGCGTCGGGGCAGGCGCGAGCACGACAGCGTCAGCCCCGCCATCGTCTTGGAGGCGGAGAACCTCCGGCCTCCGTCTGCGTCGACCCGCTGGGAGAGGGCCCCAGAGACCAGCGACCAGAGACCGGCCCGCCACCTTCCTGCCCGAGGCAACGCGACTTCAGGCGCGAGCACCTGCCCGAACCACCGCGACGTCCCGCAAGAGGACCTGCCCGAACCACCGCGACTTCCCGCCAGACCATCCCGCCCGCCACGCCGCGCGAAGATCAGCCTCCGTGCTCGATCATTGCCGAGGCCGCTTCCTGGTAGCTCTCCAGCCACTCCGGGATCTCCGCAGTGACCTCGAACACGTCCTCGTCCTTCTTCAGGCCGCGCTGCACGAGGGCCTTCACTGCGGCCTTGGTCGACTTCGAGTCGGGCATCGACAGGGTCAGGCTCTGCTCCGTCTCGTCGAGCGGGGTGCCCTTCGTCGCCTCGATCACGCCGTCCGCGTCGAGGCCCGCCTTCTTCAGGCCGGAAGTCAGCACCACCACCGCGTAGCGTCGCTCGCTCATCATGCCTCCAGGGCGCTTGGGGGCCGCTTGCTAATCCATCTCCCGATCTGAAACCGCCCGGCAAGCCATCGAATACGCCCACGACTGCGGAAACGGAGAGGCTTGCTACGCCCTTGCCAGCGGACGAGGCCCACATCCGGTCGTACAGAGTGGGTGTCGGAGCGGCGCGATGGCGCCCATCCGTCTCCCACGTCCGGCGCTGGCTCGTGTCCCCCCCCCCCCCCTAGTTGTGCGGGCCAGCGCCGGGACGTTCGGGAGAGAGTCGTTGGTGGTGGGTTCTTGGCTGTTGGACGAGCCCCACCGGCATCGGGGCGCACCGGGATCTACGCCCCGCAACGCCGTCTCTGGGACCAACAACCAACAACCAACCTCTACAGATACGTCGGGAACGCCAGCCCCCGCAGCCACGCCTCCACCATCCGGTCGTCGAGCAGCTTCCCGATGACCCGGTAGTCGCTCTCCATCGCCGGGCTGGTCAGGGCGTCCTCGCAGATGGCGCCGCCGGTGCCGAGAGTTGAGCTGTGGCACATGCGCACGGTCTCGCCGTCGTTCCACAGCATGGCGGCGTGGTAGTCGAGCCCGAGCACGTACAGGCCCTCGCCCTGGCGCTCGACCTCGGCGATGACGTCGCTGGCGGGCTTGTTGCTGAAGCGGCGCACCTGGGCCTTCGCGGTGAAGGTGCGCACGATGTGCTCCGAGGGCTGCTGGGCGAGCTTGACCCGCTCGACCTCGAACCCCGCGTGCTCGAGCAGGGTGGAGACGTAGTAGCCGCAGGCGATCGTGCCCTTCCCGGGGGTGGTGGTCGTGCCGTAGAAGGCCCAGCGGGTGCCGTCCCAGGCCGGCATGAGCTCGTCAGTGATGGCGTCGAGCACGAGCTTGCGTGCCTCGGCGAGCACCACGTCCCGCTCGGCGTCGAGGCGTGCGGCGAGCTCGGTGCGACGGGCCTCGAGGGCGGTGCGGTTGGCGTCGTAGGCGGCCCTGGCGAGCTCGGCGCGGGTGGGGGTCGCGGGGGCGATCGGCACCTCGACGATCGGCGTCGCAGGCGGGTTGCAGGCGACGAGGGCGATCAGCAGGGCCAGGGCGCGGGACGGCATTCCCGGTGGGACCACGGCGATGCGTCCAGGTTCCCGCCGATCACCACAGCAGGCGCCCCTCCATGCCCCCGTGCACTCCGATCACCTGCCCGCTGACGTGCCCCGCCCGGGAGGAGGCGAGGAAGACACAGGTGGAAGCGACATCCTCGGGCTCCCCGACCTTGCGCAGCGGCGTGGTCGACAGGCTCCGGCGCACCTGGACCTCGTCCGCCATCGCCCCCTCGGCCATGGGCGTGCGCGTCCAGCCCGGATCGACCAGGTTCACCCGCCCGCCCGGGTGCAGGTGCACGATCTCGTTCTTGAGCGAGAGCGTCGCCCCGCGAAGTGCGGCCTTGCAGGCGGCATAGACTGCGTGACCAGGCTCGCCGAACTGCCCGGCGGTCGAGCCGATGAACGTGAGCGACGGGGCCGGTCCCGACGGGGAGACCCTCCCCAGGAAGGCCCGGGCGGTCAGCAGCGCGCCGAGCAGGTCGACGTCGATGACGTCCCTGATCCGCGCCTCCTCCATGCTCGCCAGGAGCACGCTGGGCTCGGGCCAGATCCCGGCGTTGACGACCGCGTGGTGCATGGGCCCGAACCGCCCCTGCAGCGAGCCCAGCGCCACATCGAGGGCATCGGGATCCCGCACGTCGGCCGCCGCACAGGCCGCACGATCGGCCCACGGACGGGATCCGACCCACCGCTCGAGGGCATCCAGGCTCCGCCCGGCGAGCAGCGCCAGCCGACACCCCTCGGCAGCGAATCCCTCGGCGAGCGCCCGGCCGATGCCGCCATTGGCGCCGGTGATGAGCACGACGTGATCGGTGAGGTGGAGGTCCATGGGCGGAGTGTAGTGGAGCGGCGCGGGCCGGCCAGGGGTGGTCTGGCGAGAAGTCGCGTTGCTGCGAGCGAGTCTGTGGCGGGGCGGTCTCCAGTCTCCAGTCTCCAGTCTCC
>CALATR010001299.1 GCA_937891875.1 uncultured Pseudomonadota bacterium
CGAGCCGGAGGTGGTCGCGGCCTCGGTGTGGTGCCGCACGGTCCTGAAGTCCCTGGACGAGCTGGCCAAGGGCGGGCAGCCCCTGAAGCTCGCCAACATCGACACGAACAACGAGGAGGGCGCCGCGATCCTGGCGTCCGCCGAGCGGGTGGCGACCGACCTGGGCGCAGGCGAGCAGCTCACGGTGGAACAGGCGGCGGAGGCGGCCGAGAAGCTGGCCAAGTCCGCCCATAATGGCGATGGGGTCATCCCCGCGTCGGCCACCGAGGACGAGGCACTGAAGGCGCTGATCGGCGAGGTGGTGGAGGTGCTTGGCGGGGCGGACGATCGCTCTGGCGACAAGGGCGTCGACGCGGAGCAGCTCGAGAAGTTCTACACCGACGCGGAAGCGGTGGTCGCCTGGCTGGACGCCGGGACGGGGGACGCGATGCCCCTGGGTGAGGGCTCGGCCGCGGCCGCGGCTGCCGTCGAGGCCGTCAAGGCCAAGGTCGACGACTACTTCGCCCGCTGCCGCCTCGCCCACTACGACGAGCGCGCCCTGACCGCCCTCAACCGCAAGGAGGAGGAGTACCTCGCCATCGCCGCGGAGGACCTGTCGGTGACTGCGGAGGAGGTCAGCGGCTTCCCCCTGGCCCGGGTCGCCGCTGGGCAGCCGCTGCCGCTGGTCGGTCCGGTCAACCCGGCCTGGGCGGCAAAGCTGGGCGCCCTGCGGGATGCGGCGGCCAAGCCGGTCACCGGGCACGAGGCGGAGCAGATCACCGAGCAGGAGTGGGCGGACATCCAGGCGAAGATCGCCCCCTTCCAGGCGTGGCAGGGGGCGAAGCCGGACACGCCGGTCGCCGGCATGGACGGGGAGCGCCTCCGCGCCATCCTGGCGAGCGAGCACAAGGCGGCGCTGACCGCGCTCATCGAGGCAGACAAGGCCGCGGCTCCCCAGGTGGACTCGCTGACCAGGCTCGAGAAGCTGGTCCGCCTGCACCGCGACCTGTTCCAGCTGGCCCAGAACTTCGTCAACCTCACCCACTTCTACTCGGACTCCGAGCGGGCGGTGTTCGAGGCGGGCACGCTGTACCTGGACGGTCGCTCCTGCGAGCTGGTCGTCGATGTCGCCAACCCCGCCAAGCACGCCGCTCTCGCCGCCCGGTCCAAGCTCTACCTGGCCTACTGCGACTGCACCCGGCCCTCCGGGGAGAAGCGGGCGATCGTCGCCGCCTTCACCGATGGTGACGCCGAGTACCTGCTGGTCGGGCGCAACGGCGTCTTCTACGACCGCGACGGCAAGGACTGGGACGCGACGATCACCAAGGTGGTCTCGAACCCGATCAGCCTGCGTGAGGCGTTCTGGGCGCCCTATCGGGCGATCGCGCAGGCCCTGGAGGAGCGCGCGGCCCGGGTCGCGACCGAGAAGGCCAAGGCGGCGGAGAAGGGTGCGATGGCTCAGGGCGGCACCCTCGCCGGCGACGTGGCCGCGGACGCGACGCCGCCCAAGATCGACATCGGCACCGTCGCTGCGATCGCCGTCGGTCTCGGCGCCCTCGGCAGCGTGGCGGTGGCGGCCATCGGCTACGTCACCGGGCTGTTCACCCTGCCGTTCTGGATCATCGTGCTGGTGGTGCTGGGGATCTTCCTGGCCATCTCGGCGCCGTCGGTCGTCATGGCCTACTTCAAGCTGCGCCACCGCAGCCTGGGTGCCATCCTCGACAGCAACGGGTGGGCGATCAACGGACAGGCCGGGGTCTCGGTGCGCTTCGGGCGGACCATGACCCACGTCGCCAAGCTGCCGCCGGGCTCCCGGGTCGACAGCAAGGACAAGTACGCCGACCCGGTCAACCCCTGGCCGCGCATCATCGGCTTCTTCGTCGTGGTCGGCTTCTTCGTCAGCCTGCTCAACTGGTTCGGCTTCTTCGCCTGGGCCACCGGCGGGCTCGTCGGCAGCGCGGCGGGCAGCTTCGAGGACCTCGTCGAGCAGGCGGCCAGCGACGATACCGACGCCGCGGAGGCCCCGGCGCCGGCAGAGTAGTCAGGTCGGGCGAGCCCCGAGGCAGCGCTGCACATACGCGCCGGGTGGCTCGCCCACGACCTTGGCGAAGTCGCGGGAGAAGTGGGCCTGGTCGGCGTAGCCGAGGCGGAAGGCCAGGTCTGCGAGGTCGGTGTCGGGGCGCTCGGTGAGCAGGTGCATCGCCTCGTGCAGGCGGTAGCGGCAGATCAGCGACTTCGGAGACAGGCCGACCCAGGCGCGGAGCAGGCGCTGCAGGGAGCGCTCGGACAGGCCGGTGCGGGACTCGAGCGTGCCGACGTCGAGGATGGTGCGGTCGATCCGGATGGTCTCGACCACGTCCTCGGCCTGCTGGCGGCGGGCCTCGTCGATGGTGCGGAGCTGGGGACGGAGCCAGGCCTCGTACGCGGCGAGCTGCTCGGCGTGGTCGACCCCTGAGGCGAAGCAGGCGCGCAGGTCGTGCACCGGGGCAAAGGCGTCGCCGACCGGGCAGCGGCGATCGACC
This sequence comes from uncultured Pseudomonadota bacterium, assembly GCA_937891875.1. GTDB lineage: Bacteria > Myxococcota_A > UBA796 > UBA796 > REDI01. The sequence continues at coordinate 2,502 of CALATR010001299.1, forward strand.
CACTGGTGAAGGCAGGGCCCGACGAGGATCGAGAAGCCAGCGGGACGGAAGAGCAGTCCGCGCACCCAGGAGCGGCCGGTGAGGTGGCGGGCGTCGGCGCGGGTCTGCACGCCGGTGACGCCGTCTTCGCCAGGTTGAACGCTGATGTTGACCGCGGGAGGTGCCAGCACGCCCTGGGTGTGGGTGCCCTCGGGGCCGAGGTCCCAGTCGATGAACCAGGCGTTGCGCACGTAGGGCCGCAGGTCCTCCGACACGGCGTAGCGGTGCATGTCGATGGGCCGGCGCCCGCCGAAGACCGCGCCGCGAACGCCCTGTACGGTGTCGGGTTTCTTCAAGAATGGGCCCCGGGGTCGCCGCTAGGTTCGAGACGACGAGAGCGCGCCGCTCTCTCCAGGAGGATCGCATGAAGTACCAGGGTTCGTGCCACTGTGGTGGCATCCGCTTCGAGGTGGACGCCGGTCTCGACCACGTGATGCGCTGCAACTGCTCCATCTGCGGCCGGACCGGCACGCTGATGACGTTTGTCCCAGAGTCGTCGTTCAAGCTCCTCTCCGGTGAGGAGCTCTACCGGGACTACCAGTTCGGCAACAAGTCCATCCACCATGGCTTCTGCACGGTGTGCGGCGTTCGACCGTACGGTGCAGGTCAGGGGCAGGACGGGCCGATGCGCATGATCAACGTCGGCTGCCTCGAGGGCGTCGACACCCGCGAGTACGCCGAGGTGACCGTCTACGACGGGGCGTCGCTGTAGGGGTGGGCGAGGATCTGAAGGACGGACCTCTCGCAGGCTTGACCCCTGTGTGGTGGTGATCAATATTGAATAGTCAATCCTGACTATCTCTGGAGCCACCATGCACCGCAGCGAGCCGACCTACACCTTCGTCAGCGTCTCCACCGCCAAGCCCGGCCGCCTGGACGACCTGTGCCGCATCGCCAGCGCTCCCAGCGAGCGCATGGACGGCAAGGTCGACGGACTCATCGCCCGGCAGGTGAGCGTCGACCGGGATCGGAATACCGTCGTCGTCTGGGTCACGTTCGACCGCAAGGAGTCGCTCTACGACTTCCTGCAGACCGAGCAGGGCCGGCAGGACCACGGAGAGGACGAGCCGATGGAGGACATCATCGAGACCTTCGAGATGTTCGATTGCACGCCGATCAGCGGCCGACTCACCGCGTGAGCCTGACCCGCCAGCGGGAGCTGCTCGTGCTCGCCACTCTCGGGGCGCATCCGATGCACGGCTACGCCCTGGCCGAGGTCCTCGAGCAGGGCCTCGGACCGGCGGTCGACCTGAAGCGCGCCACGATCTACGCCATCCTCAACCGCTTCGAGGCGCGTGGGTGGCTGCAGGCCGCGGACGACCAGGACGGCGGCCGTCCCCCGCGGGCGGTGTTCTCGCTCACGGAGGCCGGGCGGGCCGGACTGCCCGGGCTGGCGGTGGAGGCGATGCGTCCCCTCGACAGCTCGCCGCTGCCGCTCGCCGCCGTCATCGCCCACCTCGACCTCCTTCCGACGGCGGACCGACGCCAGGTGCTGCAGGCGCACGTCCGCTCCCGGGAGCGCCGTCTCGCCGACCTCGTGCCCTTCGCCGGGCACCCGGGCTTCACGGGCACCGCGGTCGAGCTCATGAACGCGCAGCTCCAGCTGGAGCTCCGGGTGCTCGGCGGTCTGGTCGGCGACCTGGGAGACTGAGCAACGAAGCCCCCCCGGCGGACCGAGGGGGCTCCCCTGAGCAACGAAG
>CALATR010001300.1 GCA_937891875.1 uncultured Pseudomonadota bacterium
CGGTCCACCTTCTCGCCGACCAGCTTGGCGAGGTCGTCCGTCGGTCGGGCGTTGTAGCGTCCCAGGAGCCCGCCGAGGTCGAAGGAGACGCAGCCGAAGCCGTCCGCCCGCAGGCGGTCCTCCATGATGTCGAAGATGCGCCGGGTCTGGAAGAAGCCGTGCAGCAGCAGCACATGGTCGTCGAAGTCGGCGAAGTCGCGCTTGGCGTCGATGCGGTTGCTGCGCAGGTAGATGCCGCGGATGCTGCCCAGCTGGTCCTTGCTCGCGCGGTACAGGCCTGCAGGGGTCCACTTCACGGGGACGGTCTCCGGGGCGGGTCGGGCAGCGAGCGGTTAACGTGAAGGGCGGCCGGATGGCGGCGCTCGGAGGGAACATGCGCATGGCTCGTGGACTGACTGCACTCCTGGTCGTGGGAGGCCTGGCGCTGGTCGGCTGCAAGGACGGCAACGGCAACAACCCCGACGACACCGGCAGCGGCATCCCGAACCCGGACGGCACGGACAAGGACTGCACCCTGGACCACGCGCCGCAGTTCGAGCTGCGCGCGTCGGCGGTCGAGCCCGACTGGTACGAGACCAGCAGCGGCGTGAAGTGCCTGCCCACCGTGCTCATCGAGGCGGTCGACATCACCGACGACGACGGCGACCTCACCTACTACAAGATGGACGTCTGGTTCGACGGTGTGGTCGACGGCCGCGTGCTCACCGAAGGCGTGAAGTCGCGGATCGAGAACCGCATCGAGGGAGAGGACTGCGAGGTCGACTTCCTCCCCGGCGTCGGCATGAAGCTCGGCATCGCCGGCGGTGGCACCAGCAGCCCCGCCTTCGACACCGAGACCGAGTTCGGCGTCGTCATCCAGGACGACAACGGCAACGAGAGCTACGACGGCGAGCCCAAGGTGATCAGCGTGGTGACGCCCAAGGCGATCACCGACGACTCGGAGTGCCCGGACCGCTAGCCGCCCTCACGGTGCGATTACGCGCCGAGTGCTCGAAACGGGTTCTCGTACGTCGTCTGTCCGACAAAGGCCCAGGTGTCGTGCAGGCCGTCCAGGAAGACGATCGGCACGCCGTGCAGGTCGACCCCTTCCAGGGTGTTGACGTTGAACGTCACGAATGCGCCGCCCAGCTCGGGCAGGTCGCCGGCTCCGTACACCATGACGTGGCAGTGCGGACACGCGGTGTGGCCGGGCTCGATGGGCAGGGGCTCGCCGTCGGCGGACAGCCGCGTGAAGGCCTCGGGCTTGACCACCTTCGACCACCAGCCGTGCTTGGTGCACCAGGTGCAGTTGCAGCGGGCGGTGCCCTCGCCCAGGTCGACTCGGACCTGGTAGCGGATGTGGCCGCAGTGGCAGGCGCCGTTCAGGGTCTGCACACCGGGTGCGAGGGGCAGTCGGGGAGTCGGGGTCATGGGATCCTCCTTCGGTCGTCGTGACCGTCATGCACGGTGTAGGATGGATTGCGGACGGATCCTGTCCGCGATGTGGAGGGTCCATGGCCGATCCGGCGACGCGCCTGTTTCGCTGCCTGATGTTGCTCCAGGAACGCCGATTCTGGAGCGGCGAGGATCTGGCGCGCGAGCTGGGCGGGGTGACGGCGCGGACCGTGCGCCGGGACGTCGAGCGCCTGCGCGACCTGGGCTTTCCGGTCCACGCGACCAGCGGCGTCGGCGGTGGGTATGCGCTCGCCGCGGGCACCCAGCTGCCGCCCCTCCCGTTCGATGACGACGAGGCGATCGCGGTGGCGCTCGGTCTGCGCATGGCCTCGTCCGGCCCGGTGGCGGGCCTGGAGCAGGCGAGCGTGCGGGCGCTGGGCAAGCTGGAGACCGTGCTCCCCCCGCGACTGCGCCTGCGCCTGCGCGAGCTCGAGGGGATCGGCCTGCCCATGGGGGCGGATCTGCAGCGGGTGTCCGGCCGGGTCCTCGCCGCGATCGCCCGGGCCTGCAGAGAGCACCGGGTCCTGCGCTACACCTACCGCTCGCCGGGGCGCGACCCCGCCCTGCGCACGGTCGAGCCCCTGCTCCTGACCCACTCCGCGTGGCGCTGGTACCTGCTGGCGTGGGATCGGGACCGGGACGACTGGCGCACGTTCCGCCTCGATCGCATGGAAGAGGACGGGATCGTCGAGGGGGATCGCTTCCGGCCGCGGGACCCGCCCGCCGAGGATGCCGAGGCCTGGGTGCGGGAACAGGTGTCGACCTGGCCCGGTCGGCGGACGGTGCGCGCGCGGGTGTCGGCGTCGGCGGAGGTGGTGCGCCAGGCCCTGCCCGTCGGGCTCGGCACGGTGACGCCAGATGGGGAGCAGCACTGCATCCTGGAGCTTCCTCGAGACGATCCGGAGCGGGCCGCCCTGTACCTGCTCATGCTCGGCCACGATCTGCAGGTTCCGGACGACGCCGAGGTCCGCGCTGCCTTTGCCCGCCTGGCCCTTCGCTGCACCCTCGCCTCGGAAACCCGCAGCGCGGGCGCGCATCCCTGACGCCGTGCTCCTGCTCCTGCTGACCCTGATCCCCGCCAAGGCGGCCTCGCCCTGGACCCTGCCCGAGGGCGCGACCTCGGTGTACGCCGGGGTCGGTGTCAGCACGTTCGCCACCGGAATGTCCGGCTTCTCCCGCGATCGCTACCTGCAGAGCCGCCTCGCTCTGTGGGCCGGCCGCGGCCTCGGTGAGCGCACCCAGCTGAGCCTGTCCCTGCCGCTCGTGCATACCCGCGTGCTCGAGGATCCGGACGAAGGACCGTGCCCCTCGGGCGACTACTGCAAGCCGTCGACCTCGCTCGGATCGGTCGAGGTGGCCGTGCAGCACCGGATCTCCGGGGGAGGCGTGCCCTTCGCCGTGCGGCTCGGGCTGTTCGGCGATCCCTGGAACGCCCCGACCCGCGGCCGGTGGACGAACGCGGGGCAGGGGACCTTCGGCGGCGTCGTCGACGCGATCACCGGGACGTCTGCGGGGGAGGACACCCGCTGGGCCACCGCGGCCGTGCTGGGGCTCGCCGTACCCGTCCCCCAGCGCGCCACCTCGGCCTCCGGAGACGTGCGCTGGCTGCCTGCCCCGACCCTGCGGGCCACCGTCGAGGGCTCCGTGCAGCACGGCATCATCCAGGCGACCGTCGCGCTCCACGGCCACCAGCGCCTCTATGGCGAGCCCTACGGTCCGGACTGGGTGCGCGACTGGCGACCGGTCCTCGATCGCTGGCGCGTCACCCGCTGGGGGGAGGTCCGTCCGGAGCTGAAGCTGTCGGTGCTGCATCCCGGCGGTCGCTCGGGCGTGCACCTGGCGGCCAGCCGCTCGGTGCTGGTCGCCGCCGGCCCGCCCGACCTGTGGGATGTCGGGCTCGGCGTGCACGTCTACCTGCCAGGCGACTGAGCCTACTCGGGCGCGGGGGCGTCCGTGTCGGTGTCCTCGGGCGTCGGCTCCTCGACCGGGGGCGCGTCGGCGTCGCGGCAGCAGCGGAACGACAGGGTCGGGTGGGCGTAGCCGGTCGACTCGTCGGTGCCGTAGGCGCAGCGGCTGCCCTTCTCGGCGCTCGACAGCTGGCCGCCCTTGACCGTGCGCCGATTGGGTGCGCCGTCCGGGGCGGTGGCGGTCCACTCCTTCATGCCGCCGGACATGTCGAACACGCCCCAACCGCTGCGACAGTCGGCGTACTGACCGCTCTTCCAGTCGGTGGTGAGGCCGTCGCCGCAGAAGTCGGGGTCGAACGTGTCGCCGTAGCTGTAGACGAAGTTGAGCGGACCCTTGCAGGCCTTCTCCCACTCCTGCGCCGAGCACAGGCGCTTGCCCTGCGCCTCGCACTGCTCGTGGGCCTCCTGCCAGGTGACCTTGGCCACGGGCGTGCCGTTGAGCGCGTTGGGGTACTCGAACGCGTCGATCATGAAGCCCTCGGTCTCCACGATCTCGTGCAGGGGCTCGGCCCCCTTGTTCGCGAACGGGTCGTGGTTGAGGCGACCCATGACGAACGGACCGGGCGGCACGTAGATCATGCCCTTCGGATGCCGATCCTGCATGGCCTGACGCTCGGCGTCGGTGGGCCTCGTGTGCTGCTCGCGGACCGACAGGCGGACCTCCTGATCCTCGACCTGGGCCGACTTGGTGGAGTCGGAGCTGACGAGCGCGTACACGCCGACCGCGACTGCGAGGACCAGGACCGCGCCGATGCCGGCGATCGCCAGGACCAGCGGACCGGTCCGGGCCTCCTCCTGAGGCTCGGTCGACGCGGACTCGATGACCCGCTGGATCCCCGAGGACAGGTCCCGGGCGCTGCGGTAGCGGTCGTCCGGGCTGTGGGCCATGGCCAGCTCGACCACGTCGTCGACGAGCTTGGGCAGCTCCGGACGCTGCTGGGTGAGCGGCATGAAGGTGCCGACCGGCGCCGAGCCCGAGAGCATGTGGTAGAAGACGACGCCCGCCGAGTAGATGTCCGAGCGCATGGACGCGACCGGCTCGAAGCTCTTCAGCTCGGGGGCCAGGTACTGGGCGTCCCCCCGGGTGTACTCGTCCTCGACCAGGTAGCTGGTGGGCACGAGGTCCCACAGGCAGGCCCCGAAGAGCTTGACGTGGGCGACGAAGTTCTGCTGGCGCGGACCGGCGTAGCGGACGTTGACCAGGATGTGCTCGGGCCGCAGGGCACGGAAGAAGACGCCTTCCTCGTGCAGGGTGGCGAGGGCCTCCAGCACCTGGTTGATGACCTGTGCTGCGTCCTTGAGCGCGAACTTCTTGCCGCTGACCTTGTACTCCTGCATGAGCTGCAAGAGGGTCTTCGACTCGAAGTCCTCCCAGGTGAAGAACTGGGCGCCGTTGTTCTCACCGAGCTCGCCGAGGCGGACCAGGTGGGGGTTGCGCAGGTCCTTGGCCCCGCGGAACGTCTCACGAAGTGCATCCGGCGTCGTCGCGTCCATCACCTCGGGACGCAGCACCGTGAGCCGCACGAACTTGCCGCTCTTGAGGTGCTTGACCCGGTAGGTCACGCCGAGCGGGGTATCGCCGAGTCGATCGGTGACCTCGTACTTCGACGCCAGCACGTCGCCGCGGGAGTACTCGAGCTTTCCGTTGGACACCACGTCTCCAGGTTCGGTCGATCCGCAACAGGAGGACGTGCACCCTCCCTGCGGGACCAGTCGGCTCGGACGGTAGCACACTGTAGGGCGCGTTCCGTTTCACCCCTCACGCATCGGGTACCCGCACGAGCAGGACGGCGTCGGAGGAGCCGAGGAGGCAGGAGCATTCGGGGGCAGCGGGACGCCCGAGTCGTCCGACCTACAATGCGACCAGGAGGACGACCTGGGCGACGACAGCGCACACATCCTGGAGCTGCAGGCGGGTCGGATCGACCTTCGTACCGGGCGCATGGTGCGCCCCGATGGCACGGGCACCCGCCTCACCGAGCTGGACTGCAGCGTGCTGTCCTGCCTGCTGCGCGCCGCGGGCGAGCCGGTCAGCCGGACCGGGCTGGCCCTGGCAGCGTGGGGAGAGGATCACGCGCCCAGCAGCCGCGCGGTCGACCTGGCGGTGCGGCGCCTTCGTAAGAAGATCGAGGAACATCCTGCATTCCCGGTCAGTCTCGTGACCGTGTACGGCGTGGGGTACCGCCTGGTGCTGCCCGGTCCGGCGGTCGCGGGGCCCCCGGGCGACCCGATCCCGAGCGGCGCGCTGATCGGCAGGGATCGCGATGTGGGGGAGGTGAGGCAGCTGCTGCGCACTGCCCGCGTGGTGACCCTGCACGGACCGGGCGGCGTCGGCAAGTCGACCCTCGCCCGCGGAGTCCTCGGCCAGGAGGAGGGCGCGTGGGAGGCGACGGCGGTGGTCGAGCTGGAGGCCTGCCGGGGAGCGGAGGAGCTGCGGGTCGCGGTGTCGCGGAGCCTCGGCGCGCCCCTGGACTCCGGCTCCCCCGCGGCCCAGCTCACCCGGATGCTCGCCGCGCGGGGGCGGCTCCTCCTCGTCCTGGACGGCGTCGAGCGCTCGACGGACGTCCTCGCGGACATGCTGCCGACCTGGCTGCGCGCGGCACCTGGCCTGCACCTGCTGCTGACCTCCCGCCGGCCCCTCGATGTCCGCGACGAGACCGTGCACGTCGTGCGTCCCCTCGACACCGACTCCGCGCTCACCCTGTTCGAGCGGCGCTCGCGGACGACCCTGGTCGGCACCCCCGCCGAGGATGCGTGCCGGGCGCTGGTGGCGGCGCTGGACGGACTGCCCCTGGCGGTGGAGCTGGCGGCCGCCCGCACGCGCACCCTCGCTGTCGAGGAACTGCTGGAGCGGATCGATGACCGGCTCGCGTGGCTGCGTCGCCCGGGTCGCGGCGCCGATCCCAACAACAGCGTCGAAGCGAGCCTGGCGCGCTCCTGGGAGGATCTGTCGCGCCCGGCCCGCGACGGACTGTTGGTGCTGGGCGAGTTCGAGGCGGCCTTTCCCTACGCAGCCGCAGAGGCCGTGATCCCTGGCGCTCCGCTGGACGTGATCGACGAGCTGGTCGCCGGTGCCCTGGTCCAGCGAGAGGCCCGGTCGCTGCGCCTGCTCGACACGGTGCGGGCCTTTTCCCGGGCCCGCGCGGCGGAGACAAGGAGGACCGCCGTGTCCGAGGCGGTTCGGACCTGGCTGCTCGCCGAGGGTGCGCGGCTCGCTGATCGGCTCGAGCGCGGGGCCGATGCCGAAGCCGCTCGCGAACTGGGCAGGATGGAGGCGGATCTCTTTCGGCTGGCCGCCGGGGGCGGGCCCGACGATCGCGCGCGGGTCGCGGTCGCGCTCTATCAGGCCCGGCTCGTGTACGGCGGCCTCGACGCGCTCATCGACCTGATCTCAGCGCGGGGGGAGGGGATCGTGGACGTCGAGCTCCGCTTCCGGGCGCGGCTGGTGCGGGGTCGGATCCTGGTGACCCTGGGCCGGCTCGACGACGCAGAAGCGGAGCTGCTCGCCATCGACGACGCTCCGGATGCGCGCGGGGCCCTGGCGGTCGCGCTGGCGCTCGCGGAGGTGGCGGCGCGGCGGACGGCCACGCCCGCGACGGACCCGTCCACGCTGGTGGCGCGGGCGGTGGCGATCGGCGACCACCGGCTGGTGGTCGAGGCGCTCCTGCAGGCGTCGGCAGCGGCGTGGCGGGCGAGCCAGCTGACCGACGCCGCCCGCCTGGGGCAGGAAGCCGTCGCCCGGGCGCGGCTGACCGGAGATCCGCGCCTGGTCGTGCGCGCGCTGGCCCAGCTGGCCATCCGCCTGACCTCGCTCGATCGGGCGCGGGACGCGCTGGGCACCATCGACGAGGCCCTGGCGATCGCCCGGGAGCTCGACCACCCGCGCACCCTGCAGGCGCTGTACTCGAACGCGGCGGTGTGTGCGTACGGCGCGGACGAGCCCGAGCGGGCGACCCAGGCGGCCTGGAGAGAGCTGGAGCTGGCGCGTCAGCTGGGCGATCGTCACGCAGAGGCGGTCGCGCTGGGCCACCTGGGCACGGTGTCCGAGACCCTGCAGATCGCCGAAGAGCGCTTCCGACAGGCCCGGGCGCTGGCCCGCGACCACGGCGACGAGGTCCTGCTGGCCCGGGCGAGCGGCAACCTGGCGGTGTGCATCCACCTGCAGGGTCGCTTCGCCGACGCCGTCCGCGCCTACCTCGATGCCGCCGAGGTCATGCGCGGCGCGTCCAGCCCCCACGTCCGCGTGCGCTACCTCGCCTGGCTGGCGCTCGCGGCCTGGCAGGGCGGAGACGGGGGGCTCGCCCGCGAGCAGCTGGGGGCCGCCGAGCAGCTCGCGGAGGAGGTCAGCCCGACGCCCTCGTCGTTCCTGTGCGCCCTGGTGCGGGCGCGGATCGAGCAGGAAGAAGCGCCAGAAGCGACGGATTCCACCGGGGACGTGACGCTGACTCGGCGGCTGATCGCGCTGGGCTGAACGTCAGGGGCACAGCGTCGCGTCGGAGCGCAGGACGTTGCCGTGCAGAATCGCCAGGTTGGCTGCGTCGTCTGCGTCATCGAGGAGCGTGCGCGCTTCGGTCGAGACCGTGATGGCGCCGCTCTTCGTGCGTCCACCATGGAGTGCTTTGATGGTGGCACCCGTCGTGGTGTGCACGACCGCCGCCGTGGCGCTCCCCGCACCTTCGATCGCCATGGTCCGCGCGTCAGGGACGAGCCCGGCGGACGTGGTCGTGGCGGCCGTGTACCAGGTCGCGACCGGCGCGGCTGTGGCGTCGTCGTCGGCTGCGTAGTCAGCGAGGACCTGGGCCAGGCCGACGTAGGTCCGCATGATGTCCGCGCGGGCATACCCGTAGTCGCATGCGTCGGGCGGATAGAGCGCCTGGATCCCGGCGATGTCGTCGGTGCCGAGCTCTGTGCGGAGGGCGGTGACGTTGTAGGTGGTGGTCATGATCGCGTCCGCTTCGGCGTCCGTCACGGGTCCACTCTCGCTTCCGTCCGAGTGGAGCAGGCCGAGCCAGTGGCCCGCCTCGTGGGCCGAGACGTGCCAGAGCTCCCCCGCGGTGGCCGACCAGTCCTCGTAGGCGTCGAAGTGCAGGTAGGACGTGGAGCTCCCGGGAAGCGATGCGTGGGCGACGCGGTTGTCGTCGATGAACCCGTCGCCGTCGGTATCGGTTCCTGCGTCGTCGAAGTCCTTCGAGTGGCCGTGGGCACCGCTGTGGAAGCCGATGGGAAGATCCGCTCCTGCACAGCTCGCCTGGAACGTGAAGCGGACCGGCGAGTACGCTGACCACTCCTCCAGGCCAGCCCGGATCGTCTCGCGCTGGGTGTCGAGGTCCATGCGGGTGGTGTCCCAGACAGGCGAGAGGCACCAGCTGATGTCGATGTCCGTCCGGGGGCCGAGTGGAACGTACGGCGGCGGAGGCGGACCATCGACCTCGGGGGCGTGCACCGCGTCGACCTCGTCGTGCTCGCATGTGGCGACGAGCCCTCGGGGGCTGGTCTGCCGCGACCGGATCGCCTCGCGACGATCGGCGTCGAAGCCGGGAAAGTCCGCAGCCCTGTCCACTCCGAGGATGGCGACCAGCTCGCGCTCGAGGGCGCGCTGCTCGCGGCGCATCCGGGCCGGGGAGGCGTCGAGGGGCACGTCGAAGTCCGCGAGCGCTTCCAGCGTCCGCTCGACTTCGCTCTCGGTCAGGCCATCGAGCCAGCTGTCCTCCAAGTCGGGCTGGACCGGCTCACATCCAACGAGGGCGAGAGCGAGGAGCGAGAACAGGGCGACAGGACGCAGCGACATGGGACCTCCAGGGTGTCTGGGGGTCTCGTACGGGGGTCGCCAGGCGGGCTCCCGGATCGGACACATGTGTATCTGCGTGCTTCCTGAGCTCCGCTTGACGCTGGCTTGACACCTCTGGGCTGCCCGCCTAGACGGCCGGTCATGCTCAACGTCCTCCCCGAACGCGCACCGCGTCACGACCGCCCAGGATCCGCCATTGCGATGGTGTGGTTCCAGGGTGTCGGTGCGTCCGGAGGGGGAGTCTGAGCCACGCGTCTCGTGCCCCCGTCGACCGGATCGTCGGTGGGGGCCTCGGCGCTGGGTCGGGACCGGGACCGGCGATCCACCTCTGAGCGAGGAGATCGTCATGTACAACGTCATTCGCTGGACCAGCATCGAGCAGCTGCGGCACGTTCGCGCGTGGCTCCAGAGCCGGGTCGAGGTGGGCGTCAGCGCCGACCTGCCGGACATCGCCTACCGCGCGAAGGTCAAGCTCCACGGCACCAACGCGGGCGTCCAGATCCTGCCCGACGGCACGGTCGTGCCCCAGGGCCGCAACCGGGTGCTCTCGGCGGAGGACCCCCACCAGGGGTTCGCCACCTGGGTCCTGGACAACCGGGGTGCCTTCGCTGCCCTCGCCCAGGCCGAGCACACGCTGGTCCTGTACGGGGAGTGGTGCGGGCCGGGCATCCAGCGCAAGGTCGCCATCAGCCGCATCGATCGCAAGGTCCTCGCCGTGTACGCCATCCAGCGGATGCGGCCGGGGGACGAGGACGACGCGGAGCTGCTGGTCGATCCCGACCTGATCGCGGCGTACATCCCCGATCTTCCGGACCTCTTCGTGCTTCCCTGGCACGGGGCGGTCCGGGTCCTGCCCTTCGGCGACGAGGCGGCTCTGGCTCGCGCCGGGGACGCCATCGCTGCCGAGGTCGAGGCGGTCGAGGCCCGGGATCCCTGGGTCGCCGAGCGGTTCGGCGTCGAGGGCGTCGGGGAGGGCCTGGTGCTCTACCCGGTGCCCGTCGACGGCAGCCCGGCCGGCTGGCAGCCTCGGGAGCACGTGACGCGGCGGATCTGGAAGGCCAAGGGCCTGGAGCACAAGGTGACCCGGGCCGATCGGGTCGTTCAGATCGATCCGGTCGTGGTCGCGAGCATCGAGGCGTTCGTGGACACGTTCGTCACCGAGCCCCGGCTGGAGCAGGCGGTGGTCGAGGTGTTCGGCAGCGCGTCCGCGCCCCTCGATCGCCGCGGCATGGGGCCGTTCCTGCAGTGGATCGGCCGCGACGTGCAGAAGGAGTCCCAGCTGGAGCTGCAGGCCGCGGATCTGACCTGGAAGCAGGTCGGCAAGGCGGTCGGACAGCGCGCCCGGGACTGGTACCTGGCCCGCACGAGGTGAAGCGCGTGCGCTGATCGGCGGCGTCCGAGCTGGACTCGGGCGCCGCCTCTGCTCAGCCCCGCCGCCGGCGCTGCTCTCGCTCCTTCTTGCGCTTCTCCCGGCGCTCCCGGCGGCCACGCAGGCTGAAGAACCGGAAGAAACCCGAGATCACGCCGGTCCAGAAGCGGAAGGAGATGAAGCGGGCGAAGAAGACGTGGATGCCGAGGAAGCCGAACAGCACGGCACCGAAGCCGCCGAACAGGATGCCGAGGAGGCCGGCCAGGATGTTGGTCAAGGGCGCGACCGACCACACCGCGAGCATGGCCATCGACCCCAGGGTGATGGTGGCGGCGAAGAGCGCGAGGCTGATCCGCAGGCCGCCCATCCGGATGGCGTCCTCGAGGCGGCGGGCCTCGGGGTTCTTGATGTTGAAGGTGACGTTTCCGCCATCCAGGTCCAGCATCAGCTGGTTGAGCTGGGTGGGAAAGTCCTTGAAGTGGCCCTGCATCTGGACCATGCCGCGGGCGACGTCGACCGCGACCCGCTCGGGGGCGAGGCGCGAGGCGACGAGGCGCTGGGCGTAGGGCTTGACCTCCTCGACGATGTCGACCCCGGGCATCAGTCCGCGCAGGATGCCCTCGACGAGGCCGAACGTCCGCGAGAGCACCGCGAACTCCGACGGCAGGTCGATGTGGAAGCGGGTCGCGACCTGGATGACCTCCATGAACGTGGCGGGATC
>CALATR010001301.1 GCA_937891875.1 uncultured Pseudomonadota bacterium
CCGAAGCCGCCGTAGGCGTACGGATGGGTGCCGCCACGGCCGTGGTAGGTGGAGTCCGTCGGCGCGTGGGCGCGGTAGCTGCTGAGGAAGTGGTCGCCGTAGTCGTCGATGCCCGCGCCGCCGCCGCCGTACACGTACAGGGTGCTGCCGGAGTAGCGGCTGTAGTAGGAGCCGCCGCCCGAGCTGCGGTGGGAGTAGCAGGAGCTCGACGAGCCGCTGCTGGCGTAGGTCGATGTGCCTCCGCTCTGACCGCCACACGCACTGTAGTAGTAGTAGTGGTAACCGTTGCCGCCACCGCCGCCTGCGGCGAGGATCAGGTCGGAAGCAGACGTCCCGTTGAGGAAGACGAACGTTCCGCCGCCGCCGCCGGCCGCGTAGGAGCCGCCCTCGCTCTGGCCCTCCTGGCCGACCAGCACGTAGAGGGTGTCGCCCTCGGACAGGTCGAAGTCGCCGCGCACGCGAGCGCCGCGGTGGCCGTAGTAGGAGCCGTAGCGGCCCTTGCCGCCCTGGGCGCCGAACGCCTCCAGGGTGAAGGTGCCGTCCTGGGGCACGGTCCAGGCCTGGATGCCGCTGGACACGGTGACTGCGCCGTCCAAGGTGGTCGAACCGTAGGCGCTGTCACAGTTGCTCTGGCTCGGACCCGAGCTGCCGGACTTGCGGCAGGTCGTGAACTCGCGCGGGCCCTCCCAGTCGAGGACGTCGACCGTGATGGTGGTCTCGACGGTGTCGGTGCCGTCCGTGACCTCGAGGGTGCAGCTGAACTGGTCCTGGTCCGCGGTGAAGTCCGTGTAGACGTAGTCGCCCTCGTAGTCGAGGGTGTCCGTGTCGGTGAACTCCGAGCCGTTGCGGGTCCAGGAGAAGGTGTAGGTCAGCTCGTCGCCGTCCGCGTCGGTGGACTCGACGTCGACCGCGCACCACAGGTCGTCGTCCGACTTGGGCTTCTCGGGGTCCATCGCGATGACCGGCACGGTGGGTGCGCTGTTCAGCACCGTGATGGTGGTGGAGGTGAGGGTCGGGCCGTCGTCGATGCCGTCATTGGGCTTGACCTTGACGCTGACGGTGTCGTCCTTGTCGAACCAGGTGTCGCCCTCGAGCACGCTGCCGGTCTCGGAGATGACCGAGCCGTTGACCGTCCACTCGACCGTGTAGGTGACAGGGTCACCGTCCAGATCCTCGGCCTCGACCAGCGGGAAGAGGGTGGAGTCGGTGTAGGCGAGCTCGGGCGTCAGGGTGACGCTGGTCAGGTCCGGCGGGGTGTTCGCGGCGGTGACCGTGGCGGAGGTGACGGGATCGCCGGCCAGCTCGCCGTCCGTCGGGGTGACGATGGCGTACACCTCCTGGCCGCGGACGAAGGAGCGCGGAGCGAGCTCGTTCTCGGTGCTGACCAGCTCGCCGTCGACGTACCACTCGACCGTGTAGCGGACGGTGTCACCGTCGGGATCGACCGCGTCGACCGGGGTGAACGTGACGGTGTCCGCCGCGGTCGGATCCGTGTGGGACAGGGTCACGCTGCCCAGGGTCGGCCCGCTGTTCTGGACCTGCACGACCTGGCTGACCACGACGTCGCCCGTGGAGTCGCCGTCCGTGGGGGCGCCCATGCAGCGGATGAGGTCGTCCTTGCCGAAGTAGTCGCCGGTCAGGTCGCCGGTGACGCCCTCGATGACCTCGCCGTTGACCAGCCAGGTGGCGGTGACGGTGGGGGTGTCGCCGTCCGCGTCGTACCAGCCGACCGCCTCGCACTTGACCGCGGACTCCTCGAAGATGTCCTCCGGCGTGATGGTGACGCCGTCGATCTTGGGCGGGGTGTTCAGGATGACGACCGCGTTGGACGCGACCGGCTCACCCATGCTCTCGCCGTCCACCGGGGTGGCCTCGACGTGCACCGAGTCGCCCTTGGCGAAGTGGTCGCCGGACAGCACGCTGCCGTCCACGTCCAGCGCAGTGCCGTTGACGTACCAGGTGTACTCGATCTCCACCTCGTCGCCGTCGATGTCCGAGGCGCTCGCCGACGCGGTCAGCGTGCCGAACGTGTCCACACCCTGGTTGGGCGACACGCGCACGCTGATGATCTCCGGCGTGGAGTTCTGCACGGTCACACTGGCTTCGCTCTCGAACGCCGCGGTCTCCGCCCCGTCCGAGACGGTGACCTGGACCCGCCAGGACTGACCCTTGACGGTGCGCGACGAGGGCACCGTGTTGCCGTTCAGGTCATCCACGCGGTTCCAGGCGTCTTCTGCGGCGCCCGGAGCACGCATCTCCCAGGTGTACGCGTAGGAGAGCACGTCGTTCTTGTTCGGGTCGGTCGCCTCGGTCGTTCGCTCTGCGACGATGTCATCGAGGGTGGTCGGCGCGTCGGGCATCAGGGTGATGCCAGGGGCGGTGGGGCCCTGGTTGCAGCCGGTGAGGGCGGCGACCGCGAGGACGGACAGACCGAGCAAGGAGGCGGGGGGGGAAAGTCGAAGCACGGGCTCCTCCAAATGCGCAACGCTGGACATGCGTCTCGGCAAGTGTATCGACAACCTCCTGACAAAAAGAACCGATCCCGGTCGAACGCCGATCGTTTGCGAGACGGGATGGATGCAGGTGCGGGGCGCTCAGCAAAAACTTTGCAATTCAGGGGTTTCCACCGTCCCTCGGACTCGTTCCTCGCCTTGCACGCACCACCTCGCCGCAGTGCAAGACTGCGATGGCTGGGTCGGCGCTGGCTGGCTCCGGTCGGGGGATCTCGCTACGAGATCTGCGGTGTCTTGCCGGAGGCTCCCTTGGCTGCCGCACTCGCCCTCACCATTCGCAGTGCCCTCGACGTCGAGCCCGACCAGGTCGACCCGGGCCGGTCCTCCATGCGTGGCGCCACCCTGTGGTTCCGCAGCTACCGCCAGGAGCGTGCGATCGAGCTGCGCGACGGCGGTTGCATGGTCGTGGACCGGATCGTCGCCGAGCCCTACCTGCCGGGCCTGTCCGTGCTGGCGCTGCCGCTGCTTGCCCGCGATGCCGAGCGGGAGCACACGGCCCTGCGCCGGACCTACGGAGGACCGGAGCGCGATGCCCCGCGCGCCGAGCGCACCCTGGCTGCGGGCGCCGAGCAGGAAGCGGCCCTCGTGATCGGGGGTGCGGTGCTGCTGACTGTGATCGCTGCGGCGCTCGCCTACGCCCTCGGACGGTCCCACGGCCGCGAGTCCTGATCGCCCGCGCCCGCGGGATGTGGGCTGGCGCACTCGCCGGGAACTCCGGCTGCGGTAGGTTCCGCCTATGTTCGACTGGATGGACCGCATCGGCGAGGACGTGCTCACGGAGGACCAGCGGGAGGTCCTCCGCGACAGCGTCGGCGTGAACTCCGCGGGCTACGACCCGTGGGGCTTCAACCTCGAGACCGCCGAGCGCACCCTGCGCATCGTGCGTCCGCTCTACCGGGACTACTTCCGGGTGCAGGTGCACGACATCGATCGCGTTCCCGACCGGCGGATCATCGTCGTCGCCAACCACGGCGGGCAGATCCCCATCGACGGCATGCTGCTGGCGACGGCGTTCATGCTCGACCTCGACCCGCCCCGGCTCGTCCGCGGCATGGTCGAGCGCTGGGTGCCGGGACTGCCCTGGTTCTCGACACTCTTCACCCGATGCGGCCAGGTGGTCGGCGACCCCGCGAATGCGGAGGAGCTGCTGCGCCGCGACCAGTCGCTGATGGTCTTCCCAGAAGGGGTCAAGGGGATCAGCAAGTCCTGGTTCAAGCGCTACCAGCTGCAGAGCTTCGGCACCGGCTTCGTCCGCCTCGCGCTGGAGACGAAGACGACCATCCTGCCCGTGGGCATCGTGGGCAGCGACGACATCTACCCGGCGGTCGCCAGCTCCCGGCGGCTGGGCCGGCTGATCGGCGCGCCGGCCTTCCCGATCACGCCGACCTGGCCGTGGTTCGGGGCGCTGGGCATGGTGCCGCTGCCGGTCCCGGTCAGCCTGCACTTCGGCGAGCCCATCGACTTCCAGGGGGACCCGGACGAGTCGGAGAAGACCACCCGGGAGCGGGTGAACCACGTGCGCGACGTGGTCCAGGGGCTGGTGAACGGGGGCCTCAAGGCCCGTCCGGAGCTGCGCCAGCTGGACGAGCTCGCGCGCTGGGGGCGGCGATGAAGGTCCTGCTCACCGGTGCGTCCGGGCAGCTCGCCCGCCTGGCCGCGATCCAGCTGCTGGCCGAGGGTCACGACGTGGTCGGCATGGACGTGCGCCGCCGCCCGCATCCCGACGTGCAGGCCCCCTTCGAGTACGTCAAGCGCTACGATCACCGCACCGTGGCCGAGGTCTTTCGCGAGCACCGCCCCGACGCGATGATCCACCTGGGCGTGCGCGCGGGAGGCTTCCAGGCGGAGGCCAAGAGTCGCTACACGCAGAACGTGCTTGGAACGCGTCATCTGCTTGAACTCTCTGTCAAGCACCGCCTGCGGCGGGTGATCGTGCTCGGCACCTTCCACGTGTACGGTGCCCATCCTCACAACCCGACGTTCCTGGCGGAGGATGCGCCGCTTCGTGCGGTGCAGACCTTCCCCGAGCTGCAGGACGTCGTCGAGCTGGACCACACCGTGACCAGCTTCCTGTGGCGCCACCGCGACGTGCCGACCGTGCTGCTCCGCCCGGCGAACATGGTCGGCCCCCACCTGCGCAACCAGGTGAGCGTGCTCCTCCGCGGGCCGTACTGTCCGCGACTCATCGGCTTCAACCCGATGATGCAGTTCATCCACGAGTCCGACGTCGTCGACGCGGTGGTGCGCATGCTCGACCACGACGGCTGCGGCATCTACAACATCGCCGGCGAGGGAGCCGTGCCGTGGTCGCGCGCCATCGCCACGTCCGGTGCCCGCCCGCTGCCCCTGCCGACCTGGCTCGCCTATCCGGGGGTCCGGGTGCTCGCGAAGCTGCAGACTGCCTTCCCCGCGCACCTCATGGACTTCTTCCGCTACCCGGTCATCGTCAGCGATCAGGCCATCCGCCGGGAGCTGGGCTGGGCGCCACGGGTCAATGTGGTCGACACCCTGCGCAGCATCGATGACATCCCGGCCGACGCCGGGTCGAGGGCAGCGGCGTTCGAGGGCTCGCGGCCCCTGGGGCTGTGACGGGCTCGGGAGTCAGCGAGCGCGGAGATCCCGGAGGATCAGCATCAGCTCCGACGAGACGAAGGGCTTCTGCAGGAAGGCGTCGGGCATGACGTCGTCGATCCGATCGCGCATGGTCTCGACGGAGTAGCCGCTCATCAGCACGACCGGCAGCCCGGGCGCGGCCTCGCGGAGCTGGCGCAGGGCCTGCAGCCCGCCCATCCGAGGCATCGACATGTCCATCACGACCACGTCGATCGCGGGATCCTCGCGCACCCGGCGCAGGGCCTCCTCGCCATCCTCTGCCTCGATCGTCCGGTATCCGGCGGTCGTCAGCGCGCGGATGGCGAACCTGCGGACGACCGCGTCGTCGTCGGCCAGCAGGATCGTGCCCAGGCAGGCGCGCTCGCGGACAACGTCATGCGCGGAGCTGACGGGGAAGAGCACGTGCATGCGCGTGCCCTGGCCCTCCTCCGAGTAGACCACCACCGCACCCCGGTGGGCCCGGACGATGCCCAGGGTCGCCGCGAGTCCGAGGCCGTGGCCCGAGCTCTTGGTGGTGAAGAAGGGCTCGAACACCCGCCGCTTCAGCGCCTCCGACATGCCGCAGCCGGTGTCGGAGACGTCGATGTAGACGTACTCGCCGGGCTCACGGTCGTCGGGGAACGCCGACGCCAGGTAGGTGGCGTCGGCGGAGATGCGCCCGGTCGTGAGGCGGATGGTGCCGGATTCGTCCCGGCCGATCGCGTCGAGGGCGTTGTTGACCAGGTTCAGCAGGACCTGGCGCAGCTGGGCGGCGTCGGCCTCGATGAGCGGGAGATCACCCGCGGTGCGGACCCGGAGCTCGACCGACCGGGGCACCGTCGAGCGCAGCAGGGGGGTCACGTCCTCGACGACCTTGCTGATGTCGGTGTCCTGGACCACGAACTGGCCCTGGCCGGAGTAGGCGAGCATCTGGCGGGCGAGCACGGCCGCCTGATCGGCTGCGACCAGCACGTCCTCGAGGCACTCCTGCACCATGCTCTCGCGGGAATGGTCCAGCGCGAGGCGGGCATTGCCGATGACGCCGACCAGCAGGTTGTTGAAGTCGTGAGCCAGACCCCCGGCGAGCAGGCCCAGCGACTCGAGCCGCTGGCTCTCCATGGCCTTGCGCTCGGCCTCCTGGGTGCGGCGCTCCCGCTCGACCCGCAGGCTGATGTCGACGACCGAGCACACCACCCAGGTCTGACCGTCCTGTTCCAGGGGATTGAGGCCGATCTCCACGGGGAACGCGCTGCCGTCCAGCCTCCGGGCAGACAGGGTTCTGCCCTGTCCCATCGCGCGCCGGGACGGCTCGGCGGCGAAGGTGGCGCGGTGGTCGGCGTGTCCGGCCCGCTGCGCCTCGGGCACCAGCTGGTCCACCGAGCGACCCTCGAGGTCGTCCGCTCCGAACAGCTGGCGTGCGAGCCGGCTTGCGAACGCGATGCGGCCGTCCGGGCGGACGACCAGCATGCCGGATGGCGCGGCCTCGAGAGCCAGCTTGAAGTCCTCGGTCAGCGCTTGGGACGGGTCTGAGTCAGAGGGGATCGTCACATGCTTCCGGGGGCGAACCGGCCATTCAGGACCAACACAGTCCTGTTATTCGATGGTCCAGTCTCGGTCAAACCCTGGGACATTCGCACTCTTACAGCTTCTTCGTGCCGCCGTTCGTACCGGCAGACTGCGCGCCTTCACCGCCTGCGTCGGTGTCGGTGGGGAACAGGTCCGTTCTCGGTACCGGGTCGTCCGCCGGATCGGGGCGGTCGGCGGGCGGGGACGCGGGTCGATCGCTGGTCGGACGTCGAGCGGGGCGGCTGGCTTCGTAGCGGCCGGTGTCCTCCTCCTCGCCAGGGGCGGGGTGGCGCTCCAGCTCGGTGAGCTCGCGCTCGACGTCGTCGCCGTAGGTCCTGGACTCCTGCTGCCAGACCTTGACCTTCCCTTTTGCGACGTTGGTCAGGCGCTTCCAGACGCTCATGGCTTCCTCCGACGAGCCGAGGGGACGCGATGCCCCCGAACAGGGTATCCGGGCGCGACCGGAGGACCCATGAGCTTCTACCGCGGCAAGAAGGTGTTCATCGTCGGCGGCTCCAAGGGCATCGGCCGCGCCCTGGCCGAGCACGTCGCCCGCGAGGGTGCCCAGGTGTGGGTGGCCGCCCGCGGCGAGGGTGCGCTGCAGGAGACCGTCGCCTCCCTCGACGCCATCGGCAACGGACCGCACGGC
This sequence comes from uncultured Pseudomonadota bacterium, assembly GCA_937891875.1. Taxonomy (GTDB): domain Bacteria; phylum Myxococcota_A; class UBA796; order UBA796; genus REDI01. The sequence continues at coordinate 7,321 of CALATR010001301.1, forward strand.
TACGTCAGCATCGACGTCACCGACTTCGAGGCGGTCCAGCGCGGCTGTGCGGAGGCGGTGGAGGGCCTGGGCGGGCTGGACGTCTTGGTCTGCAACTCCGGCTACGCGGTCTCGGCCAAGTTCGCCGACGCGGACCTGGCGCAGTTCGACCAGATGATGGCCGTCAACTTCATGGGCCACGTGCACGTCACCAAGGCCCTGCTCCCCCACTTCATGGCCCAGGGCAAGGGCGACATCTGCCTGGTGAGCTCGATGATGGGCTTCCTGCCGCTCTTCGGGTATCCGGCGTACTCCGCCAGCAAGTTCGCGATCGTCGGGTTCGGCGAGTCGTTGCGTCAGGAGCTCAAGCAGCACGGCGTCCGCACCACGATCTACTTCCCGCCGACGACGGAGACGCCGGGCCTGGAGAAGGAGAACGAGGGCAAGCCTCCCGAGGTGTGGGCCCTGGAGGCGGACAGCGGCTTCAACAAGACCTACCAGGCGGAGCAGGTCGCGACGTCCATGGCGAGGTGCATCGAGAAGGGCGTCGTGCACGGCATGATCGGCGCGGACTCCAAGTTCATCTACACGGTGAACCGCATGCTGCCCGGGATCACCCGCTGGATGACCGATGACGAGGTCAAGAAGGCGGTCAAGAAGGCAGCTTCCAAGCCGGCTGCGGAGTCCGAGGCCAGCTGACGCCTACTCGGAGCAGCTGCTGAACAGGCAGGAGACGGTCGCGCTGCCGCTGCCGTCCCAGGTGGTGTCGCCGCTGCGCAGGTCGAAGCCGCCGTTCTCGTCCGAGCCGGTCCCGACGAACGCGCCGCGCAGGCGCAGGGTGACGGCGGGCGGGGCGGACATGCCGCCGTCGCGGTTGCGCACCAGGTGGGTCTCCGGCGCGACCAGCTCGACCAGCATGGTGCCCTCGACCTCGCCCTCGACCTGCAGTGCCGGCGCGCCCGAGGTGTCGGAGAGGGGGCAGCGGTCGAGGTCCACCTCGGTGTCGTGGGCGAGGGTGCCGGTGAAGTAGAGCCCGGCCCCGCGGCTCGCGAACCCGTGGGAGAAGCCGGACCCGTTGCAGTAGAAGTCGGCTTGATCCTCGGACTGCACGTGGAACAGGCCCCCCGTGGTCGCGGAGCCCTGGCGGTAGCTGGAGCCGCTGGTGTCCACGTCGAGCATGTCGCCCTGGGACACCAGCAGCACGAGGCCGCCGCGGTCGGTGGCGACGCCGTCGACCAGCTCGGTGGAGCGGTTGGACAGGGACAGGTTGCCGCCCGCGGTGGCGTGCAGGATGCCGCCGTCGTGGGCCCGGCCGACGCGCAGGTGGGTGCCCTGGAGCTGCAGGACGTGCTCCCCGTCCGCGCGCAGGTCGAGCAGGCCGCCCACGCCGCCCGCCACGCCGTCGACGAGCACCGAGTCGAACAGGCGCGTCTGGGCGCCTGCGACCCGCACGTACACCGCGCCGCCGTCGCCGCCGGCCCGGGTGTGCTCGGTGGTCAGCCGCTGGATGTCGGGACCGGTCGCACCCTCGCTCCGCAGGGCGAACGCGCCGCCGTGCTCGCCGGCGATCGTGTGCTGGACGGACACGTCGGTGAACAGGATCGGTCCCGCGACCCGCGCCCAGACCGCGCCACCGGAGCCGGCCGCGGTGGTGTGCTCGACGTGCACGTCGTCGAGGGTCAGGGACCCGGTCGTCAGGTGCAGGGCGCCGCCGTCGCCGGCCGCGTGGTGGTTGCGCAGCACGACTGCGTGCAGGACCACGCGCTCGCCGTCGGCCCGGAGTGCGCCGCCAGCGCCCGGGTCGGTCTCGTCGGACAGCGCGTCGCCGCCCTCGAGGGTCAGGTTGTCCAGGGACACCGGGCCGACCACGTCGAGCATGCGGCCGGTGGTCGCGCGCAGCACGACATCGTCTGGGACCTGACCCATGCCGCGGACGTCGAGGCCGGCGGGGGCGTGCACCGGTCCGACGTCGTGCAGGCCCGGGCAGACCAGGACCGGCTCGCCGCCGCTGATCTGCAGGGCTGCGCCGACGTCGTGGAAGATCTGGTCCCGGGTGCGGGCGACCTCCCGCTCGACGTTGCCCAGGCACGACTGGTCGATACCGTCGCAGGGAGGATCGTCGGCGTGTGGGTGCACGGTGGGATCGGCGTCGTCGCAGTCGCCCTCGCGGGGGGCGACGAAGCCGCCTGGTCGCTCGCAGGAGAAGCGCGGATCGGCGCTCAGGTCGGGGTAGCCGTCCTCGTCCTCGTCGGGGTACCAGCGGCGGGCGAACTCGCCGGCATCGTCGATGATGCCGTTGCAATCTCGATCAACGCCGTCACAGGACTCGATGGCACCGGGGAAGGTGCCGGCGTCGGCGTCGTCGCAGTCGCGGTCGTTGTCGCTCCACAGGTACGAGGGGCGCGTGCACGACTCCCAGGTCTCGGCCGCGGTGCCGAACCCGTCGCCATCGTCGTCGTAGTACCAGGTCAACGGCTCGGTACACGGGTCCACCACCACCGGAGGCGTGGTCTCGGCGGGAGGCTGGAACAGTCCCGTGCAGCCGGCGAGGGGCACGAGGGCGAGCAGGGGGGCGGCGCGCATCACCGGTCACTATGCCCGGGGAAGGGCGGGTGTGACACTAGGGGTCCGTGCAGTCCCCGTCGGTGCAGGTGTGACAGGCGGCTCAGCCCCCGACGAGCCCGAGCCGGTCGAGGACGAAGCTGTACGCCCAGGCGAGGTCCTCGAGCTGACCGTACCGACCGGACTGGCCCCCGTGGCCGGCGCCCAGGTGCACCCGCATGAGGATGGGTCGACCCGAAGTGGTGTTTGCACGAAGCTTCTGCACCCACTTGGCCGGCTCCCAGTAGCCTACGCGCGGGTCGTTCAGGCCGGCGGTCGCGTAGATGTGCGGGTAGTTGGCCGGCCGGACGTTGTCGTAGGGCGAGTAGGTCAGCATGCGGTCGAAGACCTCGCGCTCGTTCGGGTTGCCCCACTCCTCGTACTCGGTGACGGTGAGCGGCAGGCTCGCGTCCAGCATGGTGTTCAGCGCGTCCACGAAGGGCACGTCGGCGACCACGGCGCGGAAGTACTCGGGCGCCAGGTTGGTCACCGCGCCCATCAGCAGGCCCCCCGCGGAGCCGCCCTGGATGGCGAGCTTGTCGGGGGAGGTCCACCCCAGGGAGAACAGGTGGGTGGCGGCGGAGATGAAGTCCGTGAAGGTGTTCATCTTGTTCTTCAGCTTGCCCGACAGATACCAGGCGCGACCCTTGTCGGCGCCGCCGCGGATGTGGGCGATGGCGACGATGACGCCGCGGTCGGCGAGGGAGAGCAGGCTGCTGCGGAAGCTGGCCGGGTAGGAGAAGCCGTAGCTGCCGTAGCCGATGAGGTAGGTCGGGTGGGGTCCCGCCTCGGGCAGAAGGTCTGCGCGGTGCAGGATGCTGATCGGCACCTTCGCGCCGTCGGCGGCCTCGGCGTGCACGCGCTGCACGGTGTAGCGCGAGGGGTCGTGACCGATGACCGGGTGGACCTTGAGCACGGCGCGCTCGTGGTCGGCCATGTCGAACACCTCGACCGTGGGCGGCGTGCGCGGCGAGGCGTACGTCCAGCGCAGCTCGTGGGTGTCGAACACCGGGTTGCGCTCGGGCTTCACGTCGTAGGCGGGCTCGGGGAAGCTGACCAGGTGCTCGCTGTCGTCCCGCAGGTCGCGGATCCTCACGGCGGGCAGGCC
>CALATR010001302.1 GCA_937891875.1 uncultured Pseudomonadota bacterium
CCTCCTCGCCCTGGGTCGGATCGGGGATGGCCTTGCTCATCGTCGCGGGTCCCCAGGTGATCATCGTCGGGTCTGCAAGCGGTCGGTCCACCCGGGTCTCCCGAGACCACAGCTCCTCGCCGTCCACGAAGATCCGGATGTGGTTGGTGAGCATGCCTGGCCCGGGCTGTGGACCGCCGAGGTAGACCCACGACCACATGGCGACGTCGTGTGGATCGCGCCTGCCCTCGGGGGTGCGGCAGCGGTGGACGCCGTCGGTCGGGGGCGTCGAGAACAGGTCTTCGAGCTCGCTCTTCGTGCCCTGGTCCTCGGGCGTCGGGGTCTGCTCGGGCTTCGCGGCAAGGGACAGTCCGAGCAGGGTGGACAGCAACAGCATGGGGCCTCCGAAGAGGGGAACGAGCTGGGGAGGACGAGCTTACAGCGCCCACGTGGCTGGGGCGCCCTTGGAAGGGCTACCCACCGACGAGGCGGTGGTCGCTGTCGCCCTCGAGAGGGGGCTTCGCGCCATGGGAAAGAAGATCAGCGAAGGGGACTCTCCGTGAAGCCAGATTTTGTGCGTACATACGCTGAGAATGGAATGTTGGACCTGGTGGTGCAGGCCCTGGACGCTCACCCCGACTGGATTGACTTGCCCGAGGCCCGCCGGTGGATGGCCTCCGCAGCCCGATCTGGAGAGCTGGAGGTGATGGAAGAGCTCCTCCGGCGTGGCCTGACGCTTGATGACACCTACGGCGGTCTGGGGCTGTGTCCGTTGTCCCGTGCCGCGGGGGATCCGGCCGTCGTCGACTGGCTGCTGGAGCACGGCGCGGATCCGACGGCCCCGGGCGTCATGGCAGGTGCTGCCGCCTACGGCAGCGTCGAGACCATCGCCAAGCTGGTTGCCCTGGGGGGCGACCTGCGCACCCGCACGGGCAAGCCGCCGTCGACCCCGTTCCAGATCGCCCAGCGGCTGGGCCGGGGGGAGGAGGTGCTGTCGCTGCTTCGTGTCGAGGACTTCGACGCGCGCGCCTGGCTCGAGGCCCGCCTGGATCCGCTCTCGACCCAGCCGACGCCGGCGGGCGCGCCGTTCGCGCTGGTGCAGTCCGCCGACGGCACGGTCTGCACGCTGGGGCTGTGTACCCACCCGCTCGCGGGCATGGATGGGCGTGTGGAGGTGCTGATCCGTCCATCGCAGGACCAGGCGGCTGCGGCCTGGCCTCGGGAGTGGCTGCTCTCGGTGGTCCACCGCGCGCTGGAGGCCCCCGTGCTCCAGCCGCTGAACACCATCGGCAACGGAGAGCCGCCCCGACCCCTGGGAGACGGCATCCCCTTCGTCGGCTCGCTGACGGTGGACGAGGAGCACGACGGAGCGCTTGCCGACGGCACCCCAGTGCGCTTGCTGTCGCTGTTCCCACTGCATCCGGGGGAGCTGGCGCTGGCCCGTCAGGACCCTCTGCGCCTCATCGCCCGCTTCCAGGAAGCCGGGCTGCCCGACGAGCCCGTCGCCGACCCCGCGAGGCCGCCCCTGGCTTGAGAGGCACTACGGGCTGGGCTGACCGAGGAGCCGCCAGAGGACTTCGCCGAGTCTCCGGACGAGGCGTCACCAGAGGGACTGAGCCTCACGGGCAGATCTCGTTGTAGGTCACGCCCACGATCGGCTCGCCACCGATCTCGAAGTCGTCGAAGCTGAACCCGGCCGCGCGCTCATCCAGCAGCATGCCGGCGCGCTCGTTGCTGCGGATGTCCAGCCCGGAGAGCTGCTTCAGCGCCGTCGTGGAGTGGAATCCCCAGTAGCTCAAGTCGATGTCGCGGAAGGTGTCCACCTCCGCGCCGCAGGCGGCCAGATTGACCCACACCACGTCGTCGGGACGGCTGTCGAACAGGCGATTGAAGTCGTCGCCTTCGAAAATGACCAGCCGCATCGGCTCGGCGCCGGACCGCACCTCGTGGCCGTTGTAGCGCATCGTCCCGGTCAGGGTCAGCTCCCAGGACTGGGAGGCGCCGCGCTCGCTCGAGGCCTCCAGCTCGAGCAGGGTTCCGTCGACCACGACCGAGCCCTCCCAGTCCAGGTCGGTGGTGCCGGTGAGGGTGGCGTGCACGGAACGGCAGGTCCCTGCGCAGTTCCCGTCGGGC
>CALATR010001303.1 GCA_937891875.1 uncultured Pseudomonadota bacterium
CCTGCAGCAGCGGTACGACGAGGACACGAAGGATACTGTCGCAGCACAGGACGCCTTGCGAGCGCAGCAGGAGAGCGAGGTGCTGCGCCAGCGGTTGCGCCGCGCCGACGTGGACCTCCTCGAGGTGACGACCGGCTCCGACTACACGCCCCACCTCGCGTCCTTCATGGCGCGCCGCACCCGGAGGGCCCGATGATGTTCACGAACCTGCTCTTGATGGCCTCCTCGGCGCTCGCCCAGGAGGACATCCGACCCCTCAAGCCCGCGCTGGAGGTTCACGAGCCGATCTTGCTCTGGCCCTGGCTCGTGGCCGCACTGGCGCTCCTGGTGGCTGCCTATGGCGCATGGCGCTGGTGGCGACGCCCCGCTCCGACCCCCGAGGAGCGCTTCCGTGCCGCGCTCGCCGCCGCCTCTCGCGCCTTCGACGAGGGCAGCGTGGGCGACGCCGTCGACGCCTGTCTCGACGCACTGCGCGCCTTCGTCCACGACACCACCGACATCCCGGCCAGGTACCTCACGGCCGACGAGCTGCGACCGCGCCTGAGGGACCGACTCCCCGAGCCCGTGTTCGCCGACGTCGACGCCACGCTGACCGCATGGGACAGCCTGCGCTTTGCCGGTGCGGAGCTCGACGAGGTCGGTCTCCCAGGCTGGATCGACGCCTTCGTCGCCGCCCTGACCGCACCAGAACCACCGGATGCATCGCACCCCAACGCTCCACAGAGGGCCGCATCATGAACCTCGCTGACCTGAACTTCGCGCACCCCGCCGCGTTCGCGCTGCTGGCCCTGCTCCCGCTGCTGCTCGTCCCGATGGCCCGCCGTGGGAGACGCGCCGCTGTCCGGGTCGGTTCCACCGCCATCGCCGAGCGCGTCGCATCCGCCGGCCGAGGGCGGTGGGGCGTCCACCTGCCCGGGATCCTGAGGGTCGCCGCCTTGCTGTCCCTGATCACCGCCCTCGCGCGTCCCCAGCTCGGGTGGACGACCTCGGAGACCGAGGCGAGCGGCGTGGACATCATGCTCGGCGTCGACGTGTCGAGCTCGATGCTCGCCGAGGACCTCGACGCCCCCGGGGTCAACCGCCTGGATGTGGTCAAGCAGGTGCTCGACCGCTTCATAGAGGCCCGCCCCAACGACCGCATCGGCGTGGTCGCCTTCGCGGGGGATCCGTGGCTGGTGAGTCCCCTGACCCTCGATCACGACTGGCTGCGCCAGAACCTCGAGCGCGTTCGGATCGGCATGGTCGAGGACGGCACGGCCATCGGCTCGGCCATCGCGAGCGGCGTGGCGCGGCTGCAAGACACCGACGCCAAGTCTCGCGTGCTCGTGCTGCTCACCGACGGCGCCAACAACGCCGGGAGCGTGCAGCCCGAGCTCGCCGCCGAGGCCGCGGCCGCGCTCGGCGTCAAGGTCTACACCATCGGCGTCGGATCCGAGGATCCTCGCCCGGTCCGGATGACCGACCCCTCGGGTCAGCAGCGCATCGTCGAGCTCGGTGTCGAGGGCGAGACCCTGCGCACCATCGCCGAGCTCACCTCGGGGCAGTACTTCCTGGCCTCGGACTCGGCCGCGCTGTCCCGGGTCTACGAGCAGATCGACGCCCTCGAGACCACCACGCGCACCATCTCCGAGGTGCACCACGTCCGCGAACTCTTCGCGGTACCCGGTGCCCTCGGCGCCCTGTTCCTCGTCCTGGAGCTGCTGGGCCTCGGGCTCGGCCGCGTCCGCATCCCGTGAGTTCCGTCATGACCACCGACAACGCCCTGCACTTCGGCTCCCCCGAGCTCCTCGTTCCGCTGGCACTCACCGCCGTGGCGCTCGCGGGCCTCCTGGTCTGGGAGGCCGTCCGACGCCGCCGTGCCCTGGCCCGCGTCGCCACCCCCGAGCTGCGCAGCCGGCTTACGGCAACGGTGTCACGACCCAAGCGAACCCTGAAACGGCTGTTGCTGTGGACCGCCGCCGCCTTGACCCTGTTCGCGCTCGCCCGGCCCCAGTGGGGCTACCGCTGGGAGGAGGCCTCCCGACAGGGCATCGAGCTGATGTTCGCGGTCGACACCTCCAAGAGCATGCTCGCCCAGGACCTGCGACCCGACCGCCTCACCCGCGCCAAGCTGGCCATCGCGGATCTGGTCCGCAAGTTCCCGTCGGACCGCGTGGGCCTCGTCGCCTTCGCCGGGGACGCGTTCCTGCAGGTGCCGATGACCCTGGACCGCGACGTGTTCATGGACTCGCTGCAGGTGCTCCAGCCCGGCGTCATCCCAGTCGGCGGCAGCGATCTGGCCTCCGCCATCCGGGTGGCCGACCAGGCCTTCACCGAGGCCGGCGCGGCGGAGCGGATCCTGGTCCTGGTGTCCGACGGCGAGGACCTCGAAGGCAGCGCCATCACCGCCGCCGAGCGCGCCGCGGGCAATGGCGTGGTGATCCACACGGTAGGCGTCGGCGGTGCCGAGGGCGAGCTCCTGACGGTCCCCGACGGCCGCGGCGGGACCACCATCGTGCGCGACGAGCGCGGCGAGCCCGTGCGGTCGCGGCTCGACGAAGCCACGCTCACCGCCATCGCAGCTGCGACCGGCGGCACCTACGTGCCCCTGGGGCTGGACGGAGCCGGGCTCGAGACGCTGTACCAGACGGCGCTGGCCGACCTCGAGCGTCACGAGGTGGAGAGCCGCTCCCATCGCGTCTACTTCGAGCGCTTCGCTTGGTTCCTGGTGCCCGCGTTCCTGCTGCTGCTCCTGGAGCCCTTCATCGGCGAACGCGGAACGGCCCGGCCGCTCCTCCGGCGAGGTGCGGTGGGCGCCGCCGTGGCCGTGGCCGTGGCGCTGACGGCGCTGTCCCCGACGGCGCTCGCAGCCCCCGCCGCTGTCGAGACCTACAACGAAGGGGTCGCGGCCTACGAGGCCGGCGACTGGGATGCCGCTGCCCAGCAGTTCACGGCCGCCGTCGATACCGCACCCACCGAGCTGCACCAGCAGATCTGGTACAACCTCGGCAACGCCCGCTATCGGCAAGGCGAGTCCGCACTCGAGACGTCCCCCGCCGAGGCGCGGGCGGCCTGGGAGGAGGCGCTCTCCGCATTCGAGACCGCAGTGGAGCTGGATCCCGAGGACGACGACGCCGTGTTCAACCGCGACTTCGTCGCCGCAAAGCTGGAGGAGCTCGACGAGCAGGAGCCTCCGCCTGATGAGAGCGACCAGACCTGCGACAACCCCAGCCCCGACGACGAAGGCCAGTCGAACGCGGACACGGAATCCGACCAGGGAGACTCCGGGGGCGACCAGGACGACTCCCAGGGCGACTCCGAGGGCGACCAGGGCGACTCCGAAGGCGACCAGGGCGACTCTGAAGGCGACCAGGGCGACCAGGGCGACTCCGAGGGCGACCAGGGCGACCAGGGCGACCAGGGCGA
>CALATR010001304.1 GCA_937891875.1 uncultured Pseudomonadota bacterium
ACGACCTGCCCGCAGCAACGCGACCTCCCGCGAGACGACCTGCCCGCAGCAACGCGACTTCCCGCGAGACGACCCGCCCGCAGCACCACGACCTCCCCGTCACCTCCGCGCCCGCCACGTCCGCAGCAACAGCGCGTTGCTCACCACGCTCACGCTCGACAGCGCCATCGCGCCGCCCGCGATCATCGGCGTCAGGAGCCCGAAGGCCGCGAGCGGCAGCCCGACCACGTTGTAGGCGAACGCCCAGAACAGGTTCTGGCGGATCTTGTTCACCGTGGCCCGGGACAGGTCGAGGGCGTCGACGATGGCGGCGGGCTCGGTGCGCATGAGGGTGATGCCGGCGGTCTCCATGGCGACGTCGGTGCCGCTGGACATGGCGATGCCCACGTCGGCGGCGGCCAGGGCGGGAGCGTCGTTCACCCCGTCGCCGACCATCGCGACGACCTTGCCGCCCTCGCGCAGGGCCTTCACCTCGACGGCCTTGTCCTCGGGGAGCACCTCGGCGCGCACCCGCTCGATGCCGAGCTCTGCGGCGACCGCGGCGGCAGCGCGGGGGTTGTCGCCAGTGAGCAGAACGACCTCGATCCCCCGACCGCGCAGGGCGGCGACGGCGGCCGCGGCCCCCTCGCGCGGGGTGTCGGCCACGGCGATGGCGCCCAGGAGCGCGCCGTCGGCGTCAGCAGCCCACATCACGGTCGCACCCTGCTCTTCCGCGGCGGTGGCCCGGTCGAGCAGCGGCTCGCGGTCCACGCCCAGCTCGCCCATCCACCGGGGGGACCCGATCCGCAGGAGTGCGCCTTCCACCTCGGCTTCTACACCTCGTCCCGGCACGGCGCGGTAGGCGCCAGCCTCGGGCAGGGCCAGCTCTCGCGCCTCGGCCGCTCGCAGGACCGCCCCGGCCAGCGGATGCTCGCTGCCCTGCTGGGCCGCGGCGACTCGGGCGAGCAGGGCATCCTCGCCCCCCTCGCCCACCGTCAGCACGGCGCTCACGTCGGGGCGCCCCTCGGTGAGGGTGCCGGTCTTGTCGAACACGACCACGTCCACCCGGCGGGCCAGCTCGAGCGCCTCGGCGTCCCGGATGAGCACGCCGTGGCGGGCGGCGATTCCGGTGCCCACCATCATCGCGGTCGGAGTCGCGAGACCCAGGGCACAAGGACAGGCGATGACCAGCACCGCGACCGCGGTGACGATCGCGTCGGGCACGCTCGCGCCGGCCAGCAGCCAGCCCACGAAGGCCACCGCGGCGATGGCCATGACCGCGGGCACGAACACGGCGGAGATCTTGTCGACCAGGGCCTGGACCGGGGCCCGGCTGGCCTGGGCCTGCTCGACCAGGCGCACGATGCGGGACAAGGCGGTGTCCGCGCCCACCTGGGTCGCCTCGACGAGGAGGCGGCCCTCGCCGTTGACCGCGCCGCCGACCACGTCGTCATCGACCTCGACCGCCACGGGCAGGCCCTCTCCGGTGAGCAGGGACGCGTCGACGTGGCTCTGGCCCTCGCGGATGGCACCGTCCACCGGGATCCGCTCGCCGGGCAGCACGATGACGCGATCGCCGACGACCAGCGACTCGACCGGCACCTCGATCTCGCGCCCGTCCTTCTGGACCCGTGCCGTGTCCGGTCGCAGCGCCATCAGCGCCCGGATCGCCTTCGTGGTGCTGCGCTTCGCCCGCGCCTCCAGCCACTTGCCGAAGAGCACGAGGGTCAGCACGACCGCGGCGCTCTCGAAGTACAGGGCCTCGCCGCCGGTGAACAGCTCCCACAGGGACAGGGCGAACGCGGCGGAGGTGCCGAGGGCGACGAGCACGTCCATGTTGGCCGAGCCGTGGGTCAGCGCCCGCCAGGCACCACGGTAGAAGCGCGCGCCGACGATGACCTGGACCGGGAGCGCCAGGGCGAGCTGCACCCAGCCGGGCAGGGCCACGTCCAGCCCGAACGGCATGAACACCATGGGCAGCAGCAGGGGCAGGGTGAGCACGACGGCGCCGATGAGGACGGCCAGCTCGCGGGTGGCGATCCGGCGCTCCGCGGCCTCCTCCTCTGCCCGCTCCTGGGCGTCCGAAGGTGCGATCCGCGCGCCATACCCCGCAGACTCCACCGCCTGGATCAGCGCTTCGGCGCTCCCCCCGGCGCGCAGGGCGACCGTGGCCCGGTTGTTGGCCAGGTTGACCGCCGCGGCGTCTACGAAGTCCGCCTCCTGGAGGGCCCTCTGCACCCGGCCGGCACAGCTGGCGCAGGTCATACCGTCGATCGCGAGCCTGACCGTCTCGTTGGGCACGGTGTAGCCGGTGTCGCGGATCGCCTCGGCCAGCTGGGCGATGCTGACTTCTCCAGGACGAAAGGCGATCGTCGCGCGCTCGGTCGCGAAGTTCACACTCGCCGAGTCTACGCCGGGCAACGCGCCGAGTGCGCGCTGCACGCGGTTGGCACACCCCGCACAGGACATGCCCTCGATCGGCAGCTGCAGTTCGGTCACACTGCCCTCGCCGGTGGATTGACTTGGTGGTTGGGGAGCTGTTGCTTCCATGGGAGCCTCCGAGGACTGCTTAAGGCTTCCAGTCGCTGGAAGGTCAAGGGCAAAAGTGCCGCCGGTTGCAGCCGATACCCACCTCGGGCGGAGGCACTCATCACGCGAGCCCTGCTGCGCATCATCGATCTGCTGGTCATCCGCGTGCCCGACGACGACGCCGAGCGCTGGCGGGCTCGTCTGGGTGCGGGGATCCTCGTGGCCCTGTTCCTGGGCGAGGTGGTGCTTCTCTGCGGGATGATCGCCAGCGCCGGAGTCCTCTCCGTCCCGACCGCCCTCGTGGTCTCGGAGGTCACGGTCGCAGCGGCGTCGCTCTTCCTGCTGCGCCTGACCGGCCGCTTCCGCGCGGTCATCGCCGGGACCCTGGTCGGCACCAGCATCTACCTGTCCTGCATCACGTTCTGGGTCGGCGTCGAGGAAGGCGCGCTCGCGTTCAGCCTGCTCGGCGTCGTGCTCACCGCCACCTTCGTGCTCGGCCGGCGCTGGACCTTCCCCACGGTCGTCATTGCCGGCACGCTCCAGGTCGCCGCCGTCCTCCCCCACCTCCGCGACGAGCCCTCCGCGCTGCCTTCGGTGGTCGGCCTGATGCTCTCGCTCGGCATCGTGTCCGTGCTGCTCTACATCATCGAGGGGTCACGCTCTCGAGCCGTAGACGAGGCCCGGGAGCGCGCCCAGGCCGAGGAGGCCGCCCGCGCCGCGAACCAGCTCGCCGAGGCGCAGGGGCGGTTCCTCGCGACCATGAGCCACGAGATCCGCACGCCAATGAACGGCGTGCTGAACATGAACCGCATGCTCGCCGAGACCGAGCTCGACGCGGAGCAGTCGCTGCTGGTCCACACGGCCTTGAGCTCGGGCCAGACCTTGCTCGCCGTGCTCAACGACATCCTCGACTTCAGCCGGATCGAGGCCGGCGAGGTGATGGTGGAGTCGGTCCGGTTCGACCTGCCGGAGCTGCTCGAGTCGGTCGTGCGCCTCCTCCGAGCACCGGCCGACAATCGCGGAGTGGACGTCCGGGTCGACATCGACGACGCCGTCCCCCGACACGTTCGGGGCGATCCGACCCGGGTGCGCCAGATCGTCACCAACCTCGTGTCCAACGCACTCAAGTTCACCGAGCAGGGCCACGTGTGGGTCCGCGCGGCCCCCGCTGGCGCCGACACCATCGCGATCGCGGTGGAGGACAGCGGGATCGGCATCGCGGCCGACGTCCTGCCGTCGCTGTTCAACGCCTTCACCCAGGCCGACGCCTCGACCACCCGCCGCTTCGGCGGCACCGGCCTCGGCCTGTCCATCAGCAAGCGCCTCGCCCAGCTCATGGGTGGCGACATCGACGTGCAGAGCAAGCTCGGCGCGGGAAGCACGTTCACGGTCCGCCTGCCGCTGCCCGCTGCGTCCGCCCCCGCCCGCGATCTGGCCCTCGTCCGCCCCGACTTCACCGATCTGCGCGTGCTCGTCGCCGAAGACAACGACGTGAACCGCATGGTCATCGAGCGCATGCTCGCCCGGCTCGGCGCCCAGGTCACCGTGGTGCCGGACGGCGTGCGCGCGCTGGAGCACGTCGTCAGCGAGGTGGTGGACGTCGTGCTCATGGACCTGCACATGCCGGAGCTGGACGGGATCGGCGCGACCCTGGCCATCCGCGCCCTCGACGGGGAGGCCGGCAGCGTGCCGATCGTCGCCTTGACCGCGAGCGTGCTCGCCGCCGATCGCGACCGCTGCCTCGCTGCCGGCATGGACGACCACCTGGCCAAGCCCATCCAGCCCGAGGCGCTGCAGCGGGTGCTGTCCCGCTGGTCACGAAAGGCCGCCTAGGACGCCGTCAACGCCAGCCGCTCCCGGAACCACTGCCCCGCCCGCCCCAGGGTGACCTCGTGGCGGGTGACGGCGTGCAGGGGCAGGGCGTGGCCATCGGTGGGCCAGGGCTCGGGGCGGAGCTGGACGAGTGTGCCCGAGGCGAGGTCGTCAGCGACGAGATCAAGGGGCAGGCTCCCCCACCCCGCCCCTGCGCGGAGCAGGCCGAGCTTGAGGTCGGTGTCGCTGACGCGCCAGGTCTGCGAGCCGAGCACGCCCTGGTCCTCGGTGGCGGCGCGGAGGGGTTGAGCGCAGCGATCCTGAGTGCCAAATCCGGTAAGAGGACTCACCTCATCTGTGAGCAAGCTGTGCTAGGCGGACTCGCCGCAGAGATGTCGTTCGGGGAGACTTTTCGAGCACCAGGGCTGCTCCACGACTCCCATCGTGTACGTCCACAGGTGGTCAAGGCGTTGGGCCTCGAGCAGCACGGCCTCTCCTGGCGAGCACGACCGCCGTTATTTGGACC
>CALATR010001305.1 GCA_937891875.1 uncultured Pseudomonadota bacterium
CAGGCGCAGCGGGGTGATGGGCACGCGCTCCACGTGGCCGTCGCGCACCCGGAGCACCGCCGCGCCGGAGCCCGTCGGGTCGAGGACCGCGCGCACCGGCACCGCCAGCGCCGGGGCGACCGGGAGGTGCAGGTCGACCGCGGCGGCGAGCCCGGGGGCCAGCGGGCAGGTGGTCTCGCCCAGGGCGACCTGGACCGGAAAGAGCCCCTGCGGACCGGCAGCGCCAGCGCCGACGCGAGAGATGGTCGCCGGCAGCTGGCAGTCCAGGCCGGGCAGCGAGACCGTCGCCGCGTCGCCCACCGCTGCGGTCGCCCACACGGACTCCGGAGCTTCGAGGGCCACTTCCATGCCGACTCCCGCGAGCGAGATCAGCGGTCGGCCGGCGGAGAGCGTCTCCCCGGGCTCGGCGAGCACGGCGACGATCTCCGCGTCGTGGGGGGCCCGCAGCACGCCCTCCGCCTGCTGGCGCCGCGCCTCGGCGACGCCGACCTGCGCCTGCTCGACGCTCGCCTGCAGGCTGCGCTCCTGGCTCTGCAGGCGCTCCCGCTCCGCCGGCGCCACCGCGTCGCCCTCGTCCAGGGCCTCGAGTCGGGCCCGATCCGCGGACACCTGGTGCAGCCGCGCCTCCAGATCGGCCAGCTGGGCCTCGGCCCGGGCCACCTGATGGCGCAGGGGCGCAGGGTCCAGCCGGGCGAGCACGTCCCCCGCGGCGACCCGATCCCCGACGTCCACCGGCCGCGCGACCAGCCGACCGCCCGACGTGAAGGCGAGGGTGGCCCGCTCCTGGGCCCGGGTGAGGCCGTGCAGGCGCACGGTGCGGGTCTCGGGCGCCCGCTCCACGGCGTCGACCCGGACCACGGCGGGCGCGTCCGAGGCGGGCTGCAGGGTGGCGTCGGACGGCAGGGCGAGCAGGGTGCCGCCGCCGATGATCGCGGCAGTGACGCCAACGACGAGCGCAAGTCGAGTCCAGGTGTGCACGGGGTCCTCCAGCGCGGGATGCGAACTTGACGGTGTCAACTTGACGCTGTTCAGATACGTTCCCATCTTGACGGCGTCAAGGAGAAATCTTGACGCCGTTCAGTTGCGCCGTCACCGACCCGATCCTCGGGTTAGCAAGACGGTCGGAGGTTCGATGAGCCAGGCGGAAGGCCGCTACCACCACGGCAACCTGCGGGAGGCCCTGCTCGAGCAGGCCCACGCCCTGCTGGTCGAGGAGGGCATCGACGGCGTGTCCCTGCGCCAGGTCGCCGCCCGCGCCGGGGTGAGTCGCACCGCGCCCTACCACCACTTCGACAGCAAGGAGGCCCTGCTCGCCGCGCTCGTACAGCGCGGCTGGGAGCAGCTGGTGAGCGCCATGGCTCCCTCGGCCATGGACGACGGCCCGGTCATGGCGCGCTTCCGCGAGGTCGGCCGCGCCTACATCGCCTTCGCCCTGCGCGAGCCGCCGGTCTACCGCATCATGTGTGGTTCCAAGATGCTCGATCCCGACCGGCACCCGGAGGCGGTCTGTGCCGCGGATCGGGCGTTCGACCTGTGTCTGGGGCTTGTCTCCGAGGGCCAGCGCCGCGGGGAGATCGGCGGCGAGGATCCCCGCGCCGTCGCGATTGGCGCGTGGTCGATGGTGCACGGCCTGTCGAGCCTGCTGATGGACAAGCTCGCCCGCAGCGAGCTGGACGTGCAGGACAAGAGCCCCCTCGGCGACCTCGATCGGGACGCGGTGATCGAGGGTGTGCTGGACACGCTCGAGTACGGACTCCGCGCCCGTTAGTGCAACTGGGTTGCAATTCTCAACTGAGTTGCATTAGCACCTCGGTGGAGGTGTCTGTGAGACGGATCGTGATGCTCGCCCTGCTGGTCGGATGTGCTGCCCCGGTGGGCACGGTCGAGGTGGAGGCGTGGGGTGAGGACGAGGCGGTCGAGGGCTTCGCCGCGGACGAGACCGACGGCTGGGACGTCAGCTTCACCCACTGGTACACGGTGATCGGCGATGTCCAGCTCTCCGACGCGACCAGCGGCGAGCTGGCCGGCAGCCTGCCGGGCCCCTTCCTCATCGACTGGGTCGAGCACGCGGATCCGGTGGCGCTCGGGTCGTTCGAGGCCGACGCTGGTCGGCAGGATGTCGGCTTCTCCGTGCAGATCGCTGGAACGGCGGCGGACGGCGTCGGCAGCGCGACCGCGGAGGACCTCAAGCGCCTCGAGGAGGGCGGCTGGTCCCACCTCGTCGAGGGTCAGGCCAGCGACGGGGATCGCACGGTGGGCTTCGTCATCGGGCTCGACGCCGCGGTGGACTACACCCTGTGCCGAAATGGCCTCGACGACACCCCCGGACTCGCGGTCGACAAGGACGAGACCGTCGCCATGCAGCTCACCCTGCACACCGACCACCTGTTCTGGGACCAGCTGGGCACCGAAGAGGCCGATCTGGTGTTCGGCCCCATTGCCAGCGCGGACGCGGATGAGGACGGTGTCGTCACGACCGAGGAGCTCGCCTCGCTGTCGACCCTCGAAGCGGGCCTGGACCCTGGACCCCATGATCTGCCAGATGTGGCGTCCTACCTGGCGTTCTCCGTGTCCCAGGCCGGGCACCTGAACGGTGGCGGTCTGTGCCAGGCCAACGCGCCCTGACGCGTCAGACACCTGACGGCGGCGCGTCAGGTCCGACAGGTTCCGCACTGGTAGAGTCGCCTCCCGCTCGGAGGGCCCGTGCGCTTCCTGCACTCCATGATCCGCGTGTACGACGTCGACGCGGCGCTGCACTTCTTCTGCGACCTGCTCGGCCTGGAGCAGGTCCGCCGGTCCGACTACGAGTCGGGTCGCTTCAGCCTCATCTTCCTGCAGACCGGTGAGGACGGCGACAACGCCCAGATCGAGCTCACCTGGAACTGGGATCAGGAGGAGCCGTATACGTCGGGCCGCAACTTCGGCCACCTCGCCTTTGCGGTCGACGACATCTACGCCACGTGCCAGCACCTGCAGGACCACGGCGTGACGATCAACCGCCCGCCCCGGGACGGCCGCATGGCCTTCGTGCGCAGTCCCGACGGCATCTCCGTCGAGCTGTTGCAGCGCGGCGGCGCCCTGCCGCCCCAGGAGCCCTGGGCGAGCATGGGGAACACTGGAAGCTGGTAGGTCTCATGATTGACGTCTCGCGTGGGGGGACGGTTGCCATTGCTGGGTTGTCCGCGTTGTTCCTGGTGTCCTGCACCGGAACCCCGCCGCCGACCGCCCCGCCCGAGCCCGAGGTCGCGCGGCCTCCGCTCGCCCTGGAGTTCCACCCCCTCGCCGTGCCCCCGGACGTCGTGCAGACCGAGGTCATCGCCACGGCCAAGGTGAAGGTCGGCGGTGTGGAGCACGCGATCACCTGGCAGCCGCTGCTCCGCGAGGATCAGAGCCTGCGCGATGGACCCTACGGCGTGCTGGTCGACCAGGAGGGCCGACCCCTCGAGCGACCGACCTGCGGGTCTGCTGACTACGGCGGGCTCATCGCCGCACACGGCGAGGTCTTCCACGTGGGCCACCTCGAGTGCGAGCCCGGTGCGATCTGGCTCGCCGAGCTGCACCAGGACGAAGCCGGCGCGCTGATCCCCCAGACCGGCCGCCCGGTCGACCTGTCCGCCGTCCAGGGGGGCAAGGACTTCTGCGCGGGCCACGTGACCCCCTGGCAGAGCCTGCTCTCGGCCCAGGAGTACGAGCCGGACGCCTCGCGGGTCGCCATCGACGGACGCGCCGAGGAGGGGCTGACCCACTACGACGTCGAGCGCCTGTCCCGCTACTACGTGCCCCAGCACGCCCCCTACCCGTACGACTTCGGCTGGGTCCTCGAGACCCGAATCCAGGACGCAGACGGCGAGACCGGCGTGCAGACGCGGTACGCGATGGGGCGCTTCTCCCACGAGATCGCCAGGTTGATGCCGGATCGTCGGACGGTCTACCTGTCGGATGACACCACCAACGGCGGGCTGTTCCTGTTCGTCGCCGATCGCGAAGGGGACTTGTCTGCGGGCACCCTGTACGCCGCGCGCTTCGAGCAGACCTCGCCGCGGTCGGGAGGGCAGGGGAGCCTGACCTGGATCAGCCTCGGGCACGCGACCGACGCGGAGGTCGCGCTCGCGATCGCCAACGGCACGACCCACTTCGGCGACCTGATGGTGCAGGCGGGACGCGATCCGGAGACGGGCGAGTGTCCGCCGGGCACCACGCTGATCCTCGACGCGGCCGGCGAGCAGTGCATCGCCGTGCGGGAGGGGGTGTCCCAGGCCGCGATCAGCCGGCTCGAGACCCGGCGATTCGCGGCGATGAAGGGGGCGACCACGGAGCTGCGCAAGTCCGAGGGCATCGCGCTGGACCCGGATCACCAGATGCTCTACCTCGCGGTCGCGAGCCTCGACCGCGGCATGACCGAGGGCAGCGGCACCTGGGATCTGCCCGGCGTCGACCACATCCGGGTGCCGGAGAACCGTTGCGGCGGCGTGTACGCCCTGCCCTACGCGGGCGATCAGGCGGACACCGACGGAACGCCCATCCAGAGCGACTACGTCGCGACCCACATGCGCGGCTTCATCCTGGGCAATCCCGACGGCTTCGGCTGCTCCGCGGACCTCATCGCGAACCCGGACAACCTGGCGTACCTCCCGGGTTCTGGCGTGCTGCTCATCGCCGAGGACTCGCAGCACCGCAAGAACAACCGCTTGTGGGCGGTGGACGTCGCGGCGCTCCACGGCGGCGGCCTCGCCAGCATCGCGCCCATCCTGGTGGCCCCGCCCGGCGCCGAGGTGACGGGCATCGACTGGTTCCCCGACGTGGGCGGGCACGGCTACCTGACGACGACCATCCAGCACCCCTGGGAGGGCGTCATCGGCGCAGAGAACCGCCGCGCCGAGGAGCGGGTGAGCGCGTTCGGCGTGTGGGGCCCGTTCCCGCGCCTGGTCGTGGAGGCGAGCCCGGAGACGGCGAGCCCAGACGAGGCTCCCGGCGGCGGGACCGACGCGGTGCCCCCGGGCGAGCCGAACCACCCTTGACGCTCCCGGGGGCTCCGCATAGAGGGCGGGGGCTCGGTCAGAGCGAACCTCCGGTCGATTAACTCAGCGGGAGAGTGCCACCTTCACACGGTGGAAGTCACTGGTTCGAATCCAGTATCGACCATCATTTGAGAACTTCATGGCCTTCAGACCCCCGGTCGCAAGCGACCGGGGGTTCTTCGTGTCTGGTCTTGGCAGGTTCGACCATCTCCTTCAGACCCCCGGTCGCAAGCGACCGGGGGTTCTTCATTTCCGGGTCACGCCGCCTCGGGCAACACGACGACCGCGCCGTCCCCGCCGGCCTCGGCGTGCTGGTGCGCGTCGACGATCCGCTCCAGCGGGAAGGCGGCGTCGACCACCGGACGGATCGCCCCGCTCGCCAGCAGGTCGGCCAGGATCTGGCTCTGCTCCCGGCTGCCCGAGGACACGCCGAACAGGGCCCGCGGACCCCGCCGCCAGCGGTTCGCCACCATCTGCGCAGCCACGCGCACGCTCGCGTACAGGGTGACGTAGCGGCCCTGCGCGGTCAGCACCGGCCGGCTGTGGGTGAAGCTCGATGCGTCCGCGGTGTCGAACACCACGTCCCAGGTCTGGCCCAGCGTGGTGAAGTCGGACGCCCGGTAGTCCAGGGTCTCCTGGGCACCCAGCTCGCGCATCAGCGGCAGGGAACGGGCGCTTCCCACGGCGGTCACGTGGGCCCCGAGGTGCCGGGCGATCTGGATGGCGAAGCGTCCGACGCCGCCGGCCCCGCCCAGGACGAGCACCCGCTCGCCGGGCTGCACCTGGGCGAGGTCGTGGAGGAACGTCCAGGCGGTGCCGGCGCCGTAGGGCACCGCGGCCGCCTCGGTGGGCGTGACGCCGTCCGGACGCAGGGCCACGGAGCCGTCCTCCGGCACGGTCAGGTAGCTGGCCCACGCCCCCGACGGACGCGATCCGAACACGGGGTCTCCGACGGTGAAGCGCTCGACCTCCTCCCCGACCGCGGCGACGACGCCGGCGAACATGGTGCCCTGCACCGGGCGGCGCGGGGCGCGGATCCCAAGGAACAACCTGCCGAAGAGGCTCATCACCGGACCGAAGTCCGCCGCGCGGACGCGCAGGTCGCCGGCAGTGACCGCACTCGCCTCGATCCGCACGAGCACCTCGCGCGGACCGGGGGTGGGGACGGGAAGGGAGCGGATCTCCAGCACCGAGGCTGGGCCGTAGGAACGGGTGAACGCGGCGTTCATCATGGGGGACCTCCTGATTGCATCCCGAAGCTAGCCCCACGATCTTGGGTGAACGATTGCCCCGATCCGCCTACTCGCTATACGGATCCGTATGGACTGGACTCGGGTCACCTTCGACTGGAACCGCGCGCGAGCCTTCCTGGTGACCGCGGAGGAAGGCTCGTTCTCGGCGGCCGCACGCGCGCTGGGGTCGACCCAGCCGACGCTGAGTCGCCAGGTGGCGGCCCTCGAGGAGGAGCTCGGCGTGACCCTGTTCGCGCGGATGGGCACCCGGCTGGAGCTGACCGAGAGCGGCGTCGCCCTGCTGGAGCATGCGCGGCCGATGGGGCAGTCCGCGGCCCGACTCTCGCTCGCCGCGGCAGGCTCGTCGGACAGCGTGGTCGGCCCGGTCACGGTGACCGCGGGCGAGGTCACCTGCGCCCACCTCCTGCCCCCCATCGTCGCGGGCCTGCGGGTCGACCACCCGGGCATCACGGTCGAGGTGGTCGCCTCCAACACCCTGCAGGATCTCCACCAGCGCGAGGCCGACATCGCCGTGCGCGGCGTCCGCCCGACCCACCCCGACCTCTACGCCCGCCGCATGCACGACGAGACCGTCGGCCTCTTCGGATCCCGCGCCTATGTCGAGCGGGTCGGACCGCTCGACACCCCGGCCGATCTCGCACGGGCGGAGATCCTGAACTTCAACCATGGCAGCGCGCTGTACGACGGCCTGACCCGGGCGGGCCTGTCCGTGTCGACGGAGCAGTTCCCGACCGTCGCCGCGAACCAGCTGGTCCAGTGGGCGCTGTGCCGTGCCGGTGCCGGGCTCTGCCTCATGGTGACCGAGGTCGGCGACGCCGATCCCGATGTCGTGCGTGTTCTCCCCGAGTTCGGCATCGCGATTCCCCGCTGGCTCGTGTGCCACCGGGAGCTGCAGACCAGCCGGCGGCTGCGGATCGTGTGGGATCGGCTGGTGGAGGTGTTCGCGGAGTGATCCGCCGGATCAGCCTCCGTCGAAGAGTCTGGCTTCAAGGTAAGGAATGAGGCCAGCGATCCGGGTCTCCCCGGATCGCACGCGGGTCGATCAGCCGAAGCGCACGCTGCGCATCGACAGGGATCCCCAGTCGAAGCCCGAGATCGGCGAGCGCACCGCGTCGTTCTCGTCGGTTGCGCCGTACGCGTAGATCAGCGGCAGCCAGTGGTCGGGGCTGGGGTGCGCCATGCGGCCGACGTCGCTCACGCTCGGGTCGTGGGCCAGCACGGCCTTGGTGTCGTGCTGCTCGAGGGCGGCGTTGACGTCGGTGTCGAAGCGCCGAGCCCACTTGGGCGTGGAGGTGTCGCCCGTGCGCATGTGGGTGATCGCGTCGCGCAGGTTGTGGGTCATGTTGCCGCTGCCGACGATGAGCACGCCCTCGTCGCGGAGATCGGCGAGGGAGCGCGCGAGCTCGAGGTGCTGGGCCGCCCGCAGGCGCCGGTCGATGGACAGCTGCACGACGGGCACATCGGCGTCCGGGTACATGTGGCGCAGCACGCTCCAGGTGCCGTGGTCGAGGCCCCAGTCGGACCGCAGCTCCGCGCCGGACTCGGCGAGCAGGCCGCGCACGCGCTTCGCCAGGTCGACGCTGCCGCGGGCGGGGTACTGCACCTCGTAGAGCGCCTGGGGGAAGCCGCCGAAGTCGTGGATGGTGGGCGGTTGCTCGTTGGACGTGAGGTAGGTGCCGGGCACGAACCAGTGGGCCGAGATCGCCAGGATCGCCTTTGGACGCGAGATCCCCTCGGACAGGGCCGCAAAGCCCTGGGCCCAGCGGTTGTCCTCGATCGCGTTCATCGGCGAGCCGTGGCCCACGAAGAGCACGGGCATGCGGGAGCTTGCGTCCATGGGAGCCTCCTTGTCGGTGGCGGGTTCCGGGGTCTCGGGCGCGCCGGCCCGGGTCGATGCGGGGGCACCACACGCGGTGAGCGCGCCCGCGGCGGCGAGTCCGGCCAGCACGTCGCGGCGGCGCCAGCTCATCGGAGGACGAGCCGGGTCGGCGGGCCGATGGGCAGGATGCCGGTCGGGTTGACCTGCGCGATGGAGCCGTAGCCCTTGCGGATCTCGTGCAGGTTCAGGGTCTCGGGCACGCCGGGCAGGTCGTAGACGCGCTGGAGGTGGGCCGAGAGGTTGTCGTAGTCTGCGTAGCGGCGCAGGTTGCAGCGGAAGAACGGCACGTAGGCGGCGTCGAAGCGCAGGGCGGTGACGAACAGGCGCAGGTCGGCCTCGGTGACGTGGTCGCCGACGAGCCAGGAGCGGCCGGTCAGGTGCTCCTCGAGGGCGTCGAGGGTCTGGAACACACCCTTCACGGCCTCGTCGTAGGCGTCCTGGCCCGTCGCGAACCCCGCCCGGTACACGCCGTTGTTGAGGGCGTCGTACATGCGGTCGCCCCAGGCCGCGATGGCGTCGAGGTGCTCGGTCGGGCGCAGGGTGGGGGCCGGCGACGGCAGCCGGTCGAGCATGGCGATGATCTCGCTCGACTCGTTGTTCACGATGCGCTGCTCGACCTCGTCCCACAGCACGGGCACGGTGACCCGGCCGGTGTACTGGGGATCCGCCCGCAGGTAGAGCTGGTAGAGGAAGTCGTCTCCGTGGGGAGACGCGGTCGGGTCCTCGAAGGCCCAGCTCTTGTCCGTGAGCACGTTGGCGAAGTGCACCGGGATGACGTCCTGCAGGCCCTTGAGGGCGCGGAACAGCAGGGTCCGGTGCGCCCAGGGGCAGGTCCAGGCGACGAACAGGTGATAGCGGCCGGGCTCGATGGGGCCGTCCGGGAGTTGATCTCGGAACACACTGGGCTTTCGGTGGAACTTGCCGTCCCCTTCGCCGTCGGTCGGGCGCCACTCGCCCTCCCACTTCCCGTCGATCATCCTCGCCATTGGTCGCCTCCGTTCAGATCCGCAACCTAGTGCTGGGTTCGGCGGTCGCCACGGGCTCCGTGGGCAGAAGATTGTTGCCTGGGAACGACGCGGGTGTTCACTGGGGAGGGCTGTGGACCGGTGGACCGGATCACCCCGCCAGCATCCGCTCCAGCGCGTCGAAGTTCTCGTCCATGCCGAGCTTCATCGGGGAGTCCAGCACCCGGTCGCGCACGGCGGCGCTGCTGTAGCGGATGACCATGCGCACCTCGGTCGTGCCGCCGCGCTCGTTGAAGGTGGTAGTGACGTGGGCCGGGCCCTCGGTCCAGTTGTCGTCGAAGGCTTCGGTGTGCTCGATGCGGTGGGGGGCGTCGACCACCTCGAACGTGGAGGTGAGGCCGATGGTCTGGCGCGGGCCGGACCACTCGTAGCGGGAGGTCCCGCCGGGCCGGACGTCGATCTCGCAGCGGGTCATGGGGTTGCCCGGGGTCTGCATCCAGCGGGCGACCTGCTCGCCGTCGGTGAAGGCGGCGAAGAGGCGCTCCGCGGAGCCGACGAAGACTCGCGAGATCACCAGGGTCGAGGCGCCTTCTGTCTGGATCCGCAGCGTGGTCGGGCCGGCCTCTTCCACGAGGCGGTCCATGCGGGCGAGGGTCTGCACCCCGCCCTCGACGGCCCCGAACTGCTCGATCTTCTCGGCGCAGGCTTCGGCCGACCGGAAGGTCAGGCGCATGGCCAGTCGGGTTCCCCCGTCCTCCGGCTCCATCGAGATGCGCGTTCGGAACAGCGTCTCGCTGCCCTCCACGTGGCGGTAGGCCACCAGGCTGGGCGGCACGAGCTCCTCGAACACGATGTGGTTGGGGAAGTCGCCGTGCTCGGCATGGCGCATCTGGAAGATCCAGGCACCGCCCGCGCGCAGGTCGAACGACTCCGTCTCACAGCGGAAGCCCTCGGGCCCGAACCAGCGGGTCAAGTGCTCCAGCCGCGTCCAGGCGGCGAACACGCGGGAGGGCTTGGCGTCGAGCCAGCGGGTGATCTCGATGGTCTCGGCATCTACGCGCTCAGTGTGCTTGATCGGCATCGTCGTCCTCGGCGGTCTCGGCGAGGAAGGCATCGAGGCGATCGAGGCGCTCCTCCCAGTGGCGGCGGATGGTGGAGGCCCACGCGCTGACGTCAGCGAGCGGGGCGGGCTGCAGGCTCCAGCGGCGCTCCCGACCCACGCGGCGATCCCGCACCAGCCCCGCTTCCTGGAGCACCCCGAGGTGCTTGCGCACGGCCTGGCGGGTCATGCCGGTGCCGTCCACGAGGGCGGTGGTGGTCAGGAATGGGGCGCCGGCCAGCCGGTCGATCAGCGACAGGCGGGTGGCGTCACCGAGGGCGGCGAACAGGCGGGGATCCGGGCTGGGTCGTGCGACCATGGGCAACCTCCGGGTTGCATATACGGTCCTCGTCACTCATACGCAACCAATCGGATGCCTTTTCGATCTCCTCCGCCTTCGGAGCCGAGTCCCAGCGGGTCACACCGCCCGCAGCACCTGACCGAATCCGCGCTCCTTGCCCACCGCGTCGTCGATCTGTCCGTCCCGCACCGCGACCCGGCCATTGACCGCGACCGCGCGCACGAGGTCGTCGTTGCGGCGCACCAGGCGCACCAGGCCTCCGAACTCGGGCATGGGGGCCTCGTGGGCCTCGTCGACCCGGCCGTCGAGGTTCGCGGGGTCGAGCACGACCAGGTCGGCGCGCTTGCCCGGGGCGATGACCCCCGCGTCCAGGCCGAACCACTCGGCCAGCTCGCCGGTGACCCGGTGGATGGCGTGCTCGAGCGTCATGATGGGCCGGCCGTCGGCCTCGGCGTCGCGGACGAGACGCAGCAGGCGGAGGGGGAAGTTGTAGTGCGCCATGTTGCGCAGGTGGGCGCCGGCGTCGGAGAAGCCGATCTGGGCAGCGGGGTGCTTGACGATCCAGCGCAGCACGTCGGGCCGGTCGTTGGCGACGACCGTGTACCAACGCACGTCGTTGCCGTAGCGGGCGACCAGGTCGAGGAAGGTCTCGACCACGTCCTGTCCCCGCTCCCGGGCGATGTCGGAGAACGAGCGGCCGACCAGCGAGGCGTCGGGGCAGGACAGGATCTCCGACTCATTGAAGTCGCGGTGGAACACCCTGGGCAGCCAGCGGTTGGTCCACTGCTGGCGGAACTGATCCCGGTAGGCCGGGTCCTGCACCAGCCGGGCGCGCTCCTCGGGGTCCTTCAGGTGCAGGGCGGCCGTGCCCGCGCCAAACTCCTCGAACACGACGACGTCCATGCCGTCGGCCCACAGGTCGAAGACCTCCGGCAGGGCCTGCAGCCGAAAGTCCGCCCCGATCGCGTTGAATGCCGACGCCGCCCGCCCTACGATCCCCGCGATGAGCCGGTCCGCCCGGGTGTCCATGAGGCTGATGATCGTGGTCTTGAGGGGCTTTCGGAACCACCCCAGGCTGGTCAGGTAGAACAGGACCGCGTTGGCCTTGGTCGTGATGTCGGGCACGGCCTGGAAGATGCGCTCGCGGCGGCGGACCTCGCGCAGCAGGCGCCAGTACTCGCCCCAGGTGGCGAACGTGGAGGGCAGGGGACGGCTGCGGAAGCGGTCCCCGTCGAGCTTGTCCCAGGTCAGCGTCATGATGGACAGGCCCAGGTAGCCCGCGTCCAGGGCGTCCGTGACCATGCCCTCCATGCGCGCCAGCTCGTCCGCAGTCGGCTTGAGCCCGCGGGTCAGGCTGCGCTCGAGGCCCATCGCGTGGGCGCGGATCGCCGAGTGTCCGGCGAACGACGCGATGTTCGGCCCCAGCGGCAGCGCGCCCAGGTGCTCGAGGTACTCGGCGTGGGTCTCCCAGTCCCGGTGCTGCTCCAGGACTGGCAGCACGATGTCGCGAGGTACGGCTTCCACCCGGCAGAACAGGTCGGCCAGGTCCTCGTTCGTGCCGACCGCCAACGAGAGCGAGCACGAGCCGACCACGACGGAGGTGACCCCGTGCCGCAGGGACTCGGACAGGGCTGGCGCGGCCTCGACCTCGGCGTCGTAGTGGGTGTGCATGTCGATGAAGCCGGGCGTGACCCAGCAGCCCGCGGCATCGATCTCGACGGTGTCCGGGCCGCCCTGCACGGGCTCGTCGGTGATGCGCTCGACCCGACCCTCGCGCACGACCACGGTGGCGGTCCGCCCGGGGGCGCCGGTGCCGTCGAAGACGAGGCCATCGCGGATGAGGAGGTCGGGGGCGGACATCGGTGCTCCGGGAGGTGGACGAGTCTAGCCCGGGGGTGCGGTCCCTTGTCGCAGGCGGTGCGGGCGGCTCCCCCCGGCGAGCGCGTGTCCGGCGCCTTGATGTGGACTCGGTCAACTTCAGTCCCAGGGGGCCGTTCGGGGTGGAGCCAGCGCGGTTCCCGGACTAGTCGGTCTTGTCGACGGAGCGATCGTGAACGAGCTTCCCGAGTGGTTGCGGTTCTTCGGCAAGCCCCGTCGAGGTTCGCTCATTGAGGAGCCCACCGCCCAGGTTGGGGGCGAGATCCTCGAGCCCACCCCGACGAAGGTGACCGCCGCGGAGCCCGGTGATGTGCAGACCGGTGACCCTCCCCCAGGTCTTCCGACGCTTCAAAAGCGCCTCGAGATCGGCGGACGCTACAGCCTGAGCTACCGGCTCGGCCGCGGATCGGTGGGCGAGGTGTGGGCCGCCAGGGACGAGCTGCTCGACTTCGACGTGGCGCTCAAGATCCTGCGCCCGGACATCGACCCGTCCCTGTCCCATCTGCTGCGCCACGAGGCGCGGGTCGCGCTCCAGCTCGACCATCCCAACGTGTGCCGTGCCCACCACTACGGCGTGATGGACGGCTACACGGTCCTGGTCATGCAGCTGCTGGAGGGCGAGGACCTCAACCGCAGGCGCCGCCGACGCGAGGGCAGCCGCATCCCCATGGACGAGGTCCTTCTGGCCGGCATCGACGGCGCGACCGGCCTGCGCCACGCCCACCAACAGGGCGTGCTCCACAACGACCTCAAGCCGGCGAACCTGTTCTACACCCACGTCGGCAAGGTCAAGCTCATGGACTTCGGCCTGCCGCGCCTGGGCCGCCACAAGCTGCTGGGCACCCCCGGCTACCTGGACCCCCAGCGGCTCAAGCGTCGGGATCCCGGGCCTTGGAGCGACATCTTCAGCCTGGGCGCCACGCTCTACACCCTGGCGGTCGGCGACCAGCCGTTCGGCACCGGGGAGCAGGCGATGGTCCGGGCGCTCGAGGAGCCGCTCCCTCGCTCTGAGCTGCTGCCAGACGGGCTCTACGACATCCTCGCCTCGTGCATGCACCCGGACATCGCCGCGCGTCCCAGCCTGGACCGACTCATCGACGGCTTCGTCTCGCTCGCGCTCACCCGGGGCCTGACCCTCACCGACGCGTTCTCGGAGGAGCCCAGCTGGGGCTCGGAGGAGCAGCCTCTGTGGGTCGAGGCCGGAGTTGGCGCGGAGTTCGTGGGCGTGCCCGCTACCCAGATCAGCTGGAACGAGTCCCGGATCGCGGTGCCGCGCTTCCTGATGGCGCGCAACCCGGTCACTCGCGGTGAGTACGCCCGGTTCGTCGCCCAGACCGGCTGGCGGGTGCCGGATGGCTGGCCCCGAAGCGGCATTCCCGATGGTCACGAGGATCACCCGGTCACGGGCGTCACCCTCGCCGACGCTCAGGGCTACGCGCGCTGGGCCGGCGCGCGCCTGCCGACCACCGCGGAGTGGCTGGCCGCGCTGCATGGCGACGAGAACAGGCGCTTCCCGTGGGGAGACCGCTGCCGGCCCGACCTGTGCTTCTGTCCGCTCTCCAACGCGACCGGCACCCGGTCGGTGGACGAGGGGGCGGGCACGACCACCCCCGAAGGTGTCAAGCACCTGCTGGGCAACGTCTGGGAATGGACCGAGCGCTCGGACGACGCGCCGCCCCGTCGGGAGACCGACCACTGGATCGCGGGAGGTTCCTTCCGCAACCCCTGTGGCCAGGCCCGCGGCGCGCGTCCACTGACCGCGGTCGCCGTGCACCATGCCTTCGACCACCTGGGGTTCCGGCTGGCCAAGGACGCGTGAGCGGCCGAGCCCGGGTCTGACGCGTGAGCGGCCGAGCCCGGGTCTGACGCGTGAGCGGCCGAGCCCGGGTCTGACGCGTGAGCGGCGGCCTCAGCGTCGGAACATGCTGACGTGGAAGCGACCGCGGTGCCGGGCGGGTGAGATCAGGATCGAGACGTGCTGTGCGCCGCTCTCGAACCGGAAGACGAAGTCGAACGACGTCATCGGGAAGCCGGTAGCAGACCGGACGAGGTCCTGAAAACGACCTTCGAACGCCCGTACCTTGGCGCATGGGGCGACGTCGCCGAAGAAGCTCCGGCCGAGCACCGCGTCCCGGGGCAGGCCCACCATGCGGGACTCGGTGTCGTTGTAGCCGACGACCACGCCTCGATGGTCCAGGGTGACCACGCCAAAGGGCAGCCCGTCGAGCTCGCCCTCGGACAGCTGCTGAAGCGTCCCGACGTCGAGCCGCGAGGGAACCCGGGTCGGCGGTCCAGTCATGCCGGGGAACTCCTCGCCAGGCATCGGGGCGCCGAAGTGGCCGATCGGCGGGGCGACGCGCATGGTCGGCTCCCCCTGGCTCATCAACCGCGGCACCGGGCTCGGCTCCGCCGAGGTGGGCAGGTCGAGCAGGTCGTCCAGCAGGGGAGGGATGACGCCATCCTCCAGGGAGCGTTTGGCGTCCCGCAGCTGGCGGAGCTTGCGGTTGAGTCGGGAACGGGCGTCCAGGGTGTCGTCGATGGCGCCCTGGACCTGCTGCAGTCGCCGGAGGTGCTGGTTCGAGAGATCGGGATGTTGGACCAGGCTCATGGGTGCACCTCGGCACGCAGCTCGCGCTGGGACACGTCCCGGCGCAGTCGGTTGTAGCGAGCCAGGCCGCGGAGCTCGTCGAGGGCGTCGGCGGGGAGCTCGGCGTCGGACAGGGCGACTGCGATCAGGCCTTCGGGACCGGTCTCGAGGGCACGGATCGCCAGGTGGGTTCCGGCGAACGACTCGGCGCGCAGCTCTGCGTCTCGCACCGGCGCGCTCTGGAGCTGCAGGCGCCTGAACCACGGGCGCGCACCCTCGGCGGCCAGCTGCAGCCCATCGGCGAGCGCCGGCTCGGAGCATGCGATCACCTCATCGTGGCCGTCCACCAGGGCGACGGAGCGGATCCCCCACCGGGCCGCGAAGCGCGCGAGCACGCCGTCGTCGCCCTCGGTGGGGGGCTGGCTGGAGGAAGGCCAGGTGGGCTCGGGGACGCGGTCGAGGGTGCCGGCCAGGCGTGCCGTCGAGAGGCGAAGCGCCAGGCGGGGGCAGGCGTACGGCCCGGCGATGCCGAGCCAGAGCGAGCCCTCTGGCGAGAGGCGCTGGATGTGCAGGCCCCCGTCAAACAAGGCGGCCGAGACGACGCGCACGGGCGTTCGAAGTGCAGCTCGAAGCGAGTCTTCGGCGATGTGGGTCCAGCCCGACAGCCGACCGAGGCGGTTCAGCAGGTCCTGCGGGCCCGTGCCCAGGAGATCGAGGCCGCGCTCGTCGGTCAGCGCGGTGGCCGCAGCCCCGGTGGACACCACCAGGTCGGACAGGTGCTGACGGGTGTGCATGCGGGCTTCCGGCGCGCACGGGCGGGCGTCGCCGTCGGCCTCGAGCGGGATGGAGAGCGACTCCAACAGGGTGGTCGTCCGCTCCTTCCAGGCCTCGAGCGCTTCGTGGCGCTGCCGGGCGCGCTCGATCCGCAGTCGGGCGGTCCGCAGCGCCTGCTCCTCGCGGTTGAGCCGGTCCCGCACGTCGTCGAACGCCTGGCGCAGCCCGGCAGCCTGCTGCTCGAACTCGCGGGCCCGGACCCGCTGGGCCTCGACGTGACCCTCGGCCGACTCGCGCAGCAAGGAGGTCTCCTCGGCCTTGGCCAGGGCGCGCGCCAGCTCCGCCCGGGTTCGCTCGTGGGCCTCACGAGCCTCGTCCAGCTCGCGGACCAGGTCTTCCTGGCTGCCGATCAGGTTCTGTTCACGTCGGCCGTGCGCCCGGCGTTGCAGCACCAGGGCGATCACGAACGCCGCGGTGACCGCACAGACCACGGCGAGGAAGGTGATGATCAGTCCGTCCATGACGCCCTCACGCGGCCGAGCGGGCGATCTGGGAGGCCGCGCTGGCGACATCGTCCAGCAGCAGTCCGAGGCGCGCGCCGCTCCGGGCCACCGCGGCGAGCATGCGGCCGTCTTGGAGCTCCTGGACGACGACGTGACCGTTGGGTCCGCGCAGCACGAGCGTGTCGAGCATGCCGCGGCCCAGCTCGCGGGCGGATCGGTCCGCCAGGGAGGTGAGGGTGGTCAACAGGGGGGCCGCCACCGCGACCAGCTCGTCGTCCTCGTCCATGCTCGGGCTCACCCCGCAGATGGCGCCGTCGGGATCGAGCAGCACCGCCAACTCGATGTCGGGGCTGATGGAGCGCAAGGTGTGCAAGGCAAGCTCGGCCATGGATCCTCCAACGGCGCGTGTGGGTCGCGCCAGTCAGGTCACCATGGCTCGTGGTCGAAAAATGCTCAACTCTTGAGCAAGAGTTGTTCAAGAAGTGAAGTAGTGGCTACGAACTCAGTTCTCCCGAGCCACCAGAGCCGCCGTCTCGCCGACTGCGCGCCTCCAGGCGGCGACCTCCATCGGGTCGCGCACGTCGAGCCACGGCGGCAGCTCGGCGCTCAGGCGGCGGACCTCGTGCTCGCGCTCGAAGCGCTCCCGGTCCAGCTCCAGCCGGGCGCTCATCAGGCGGAAATACTGCTTGATCGCCGTGTTGGCGACGACGCCGCCGACGATGACCAGCAGCGGCAGTGCGATCAGCACGAACAGGATCAGCGACACACCCAGGAACTCGATCATCACACCCTCCCGTGACGGGTAGGGCTACGGGCGAGGTCGCCCGCCTGTTGCATCACGGCGCGAAACGAACGACGATGCGCCGCTGAACGCCATGCTCCTCCACCTCGCCAGCACCCTCGCCCTCGCCACGTCCGGGTTCGACCCGGAGCGTCCGGCCGAGGTGTTCTCCGGCGCACAGACGCGCTCGGCGGACGGTGCGGTGACCCTGTGGGACCGCATCGAGCGGCTGGAGGACCCGGACCGGACCCTGCTGACGCCCGACGCGTTCGGCGCGGCGGTGGCCTGGGCCGACAACGCCGCGTACGCCCCCCACATCGGCGCGTGCTTCCGCACCGGCACGCCCGGCGCCCACCAGGCCCTGCTCCACGTGGATCTGGATGCGGATGCGCTCGAGGGCACCCCGGTGCTCCTGCTTCCCGGCGCCGG
>CALATR010001306.1 GCA_937891875.1 uncultured Pseudomonadota bacterium
AAGGGCGATCCCGCCGGTGCCCTCCTGCTCCTCGACAAGCTCGATCTCGACGACGCCCGGGCCCACCACCTCCGCGGGACCCTCCACCGCGCCACCGGCGATCTCTCGGCAGCGGAAGCCTGCTTTCGCCAGGCGCTCGCCCGGGATCCCGGACTCGGCGCCGCCCACCACGACCTCGCCGAGCTCCTGCGCCGCCTGGGTCGCTCCACCGAGGCGCTGTCCCACCACAGCGCCGCCCTCGACGACGAGCCCGATGATCCCGACCGCTGGATCGGCCTGATCGACACCCTGCGGATCTGCCCGGCCGTCCCCGAGACGCTGGAGCCCCGGATCGTCGCCGCCCTCGAGCGCCCCTTCCTCGACCACCAGGCGCTCGCCGCCCCCATCCGCGCCCTGCTCGCCGCGCGCCCCGCTGTGGTCCGCTTCCTCGCCGGTGACCTCGACGAAGCCGTTCTCGCCGCGCTCGACACCCCGCTCGTCACCCGGTGGTGGCAGCGCACCGTCGTGCTCGATCCGGACTTCAGGGACGCCCTCGCCCGGCTGCGCCGCGCCGGCCTGCTCGACGGCGCCCTCGACGATCGCCGCAGCCTCGCGAAGGCGCTGGCACTCCAGGCCTGGAACGCCGGCTTCTCCTGGCCGATCTCCGAAGCCGAGGCCCGGGCCCTCGACGCGCTCGACCCCGCCGAGCGTCCCCTGGTGCAGGCGCAGTACGGACCCTGGCCCGCCGACGCGCCCGCCTCCGCCCTGCCCCCGGTCCTGCGCCACCTCCACGTCGACGTACCCGCTCTCGAGGCCCACCTGCGCGCCAGCCTCCAGGTCCTCGGCGAGGCGCACGATCCCGATCCGCCCGCGCCCCCCGTGGTCACCGCCCACCGCCGCGCCCCCCTGCCCCTGCCCGCGCGCATCCACCGCGTGCTCCCCGGGGTGCCCGACCTCGCCGATCCCCACCCCTACCGCATCCTCGTCGTGGGCTGCGGCACCGGGCGCGAGGTCCTGCGGGCCACGGCCTTTGCTGACGCCCGGATCCTGGGCCTCGACCCCTCCCCCGCCGCCCTCGCCGTCGCCGCCCGCCACGCCCGCGCCTGGGGCCTGTCCTCCCAGGTCGGACTCGCCGTCGGCACCCCCGCCGATCTCGCCGAGGGCGATCGCTTCGACGTCATCCTGTGCGCCTCACCGCTGCTCGACCCCGCGACCGAGCTGCCCACCCTCGCCGATCACCTCGCCGAGGACGGGCTCATCCGGACACCGCTGAGCCAGGACGGCGAGGCCGCCCTGGGCCTCGCCGCACTGGTGGTCATCGGTCGCGAGCCGGCGTCCGGGGACGCCTGGCTGCGGACGCACTGAATCCGTTTGCCGGCCTCGAAACTCGGCCTCCCCGGGGGATTCACCCCCGGAGCCCCGTGCAGGATCAGATCTCGCAGAAGGACTCGGTGCCCGCGGCGCTGACGCACATCTGGTTGGCCATGGAGCCGTCGAGCCCGGCCTCCTTCGAGTAGGCCAGCCACTCGCGCGCGAGGTTCTTGGCCTCGTTGCGGGCTTCTTCCTTGTTCTTGGAGAGATCCTCGCTGGGCTTCTCCTTGAACTCGTTCTCCAGCCACTCCCACTTCTTGAACGCGGCGGTCGCCTTCACCCGGTAGAGCGTGCTGACGCGCTTGACGTAGGTGTCGCCGGTCCACTGCTGCTTGTTCTCGAGGGCGACGTCCGCCCACTTCATGACCTCGTCCGCGGCGGTGGGCCCCTTGTCCGGGACGCGCTTGAGCATGAAGGTGCTGAACTTGTAGCAGAGGTCCGGATCGGAGCGGTCGATGTCGTTGAGGTGCCGGCGCACGATGGTCTCCCACCGGTCGTCGTTCTTCTTGGCGTAGGCGTCCGCCATGAGCACGCGGGAGAGCTTGTCCTTGGAGGTCTGCTTCTCGGACTCGCGCAGGGTGCGGTCCAGGCAGCGGATCTCGCCGTCGGAGAGCTTGCCCATCATGGCCTTCGGCTCGAGCTTGCGCAGGTTGCTGCAGTCACCCTCCGCGACCATGAGCTCCGAGCCCATCATCTCTTCCTCGAGCTCCTCCTCCTCCTCGAGGGAGAGGTCGACGAACACCGGCGCGTCAGACGTCGTGGTCTCGGTCTCGACCGTGTTCTCCACGGGCTTCTTCTTGCAGGCCACGCCCAGGCCCAGGGACAGGGCAACGACGAGCGCAACGGGGACGAGGGAACGCATGCAGGTCCTCCAGGACGGGTGCCACCGCCGGTCGTGACTGTAGCAGAGCGTGGGGGGCGGCTCCACCACCGGCTCTGGGGGACCGCGCCCGACGCCGCCGGTTCCCGGTCCACATTCGACGCCGAAGCGCGTTGAGGACCGGCGCGGACGCACGCGCTGCGATCGTCAGGAGAAGCCGAGCAGGCGCCCGCCCTGGTAGACCAGGAACGATCCGCCCCACGCCAGCATCGTCATCCACACGAACACCAGCGCCGGCCAGCGCCAGCCTCCGGACTCGCGCTTGAGCACCGCGAGCGTGCTGGTGCACTGCATCGCCAGCGCGAAGAACACCATCAGGGACAGGCCGACCAGCGGGGTGTAGAGCGGTGCGCCGGAGGGGCGGGTGGCGTCGGTCATGCGCTCCCGCAGGTCGGTGGAGGTCTCGTCCGCGTCGGCGACCCCGTGCACGACGCCCATGGTGCTGACGAACACCTCCCGGGCGGCGAACGCGCCGATGAGTCCCACGCCGATCCGCCAGTCGAAGCCCAGCGGCTCGATCGCGGGCTCGATGGTCTTGCCGATCCGCCCGCCGATGCTGCGCTCCAGCGCCACTGAGTCGCGCAGGGCCTGCACGTCGACCCCCTGGGCCTCCAGCGCGGCCGCCTCGGGGGCCGGGACCAGTTCCTCGGGAGAATACCGGGGGAACGTCAGGAGTCCCCAGAGCACCACCGTCGCGACCAGGATGATGCCGCCGGCCTCGCGCAGGAAGCCGCGGGTACGGCGCCAGGTGATCCGCAGGACCTGCGCCGGGCTGGGCCAGCGCCAGGGCGGCAGCTCCATGACCGCCGGGGTGGCCTGGTCGGGCACGACCAGCTTGCCGAGCACGATGGCGGCGAGCACCGTCACCACCGTGCTGAACAGGTACATGCCGAAGAGCGCCGCCGGGCGAAGGGGCAGCCACAGGCCGGGCAGGGTCGCCGGGAAGAGCGCAGCGATCAGCAGGGTGTAGACCGGAAGGCGCGCCGAGCACGAGGTCAGCGGGATGACCATCATGGTGAGCAGGCGGTCGCGGAAGCGCGGCAGGGTCCGGGTCGCGTGGATGGCAGGCACGGCGCAGGCAAAGCCGGACAACAGCGGCACGAAGGCCCGCCCGGGCAGGCCGGCCGCGCGCAGGATCCGGTCCATCAGGAAGGCCGCCCGGGCGAGGTAGCCGGAGTCCTCCAGGATCGCGATCAGCAGGGACAGAAGCGCAATCTGCGGCACAAACACCACGACCGCGCCCACGCCGCCGATGAGGCCGTCGACGAAGAAGTCCCCGAGCAGCGCGGTGGCGCCGCCGAGGGGGGCCGACGCGGACAACCAGCCGAAGACCCCGCCGACCCCGCCGCCGACCAGCGAGAAGGTCCACTCGATGAGGCCGATGAGCGGATCCGCCCAGCTGAACAGCACGGTGAAGATCAGCGCCATGACCGCAAAGAAGAGCGGCACGCCGATGAGGGGGTTCAGCAGGTAGCGATCGATGTCGTCGCTCGGGGTCGGACCGTCCTCGCGCACGCCGTCGCCGAGAAACTGGGCCTCGCGGGCGTCGATCCAGGCGTAGCGGCGGGCGATGATCTCCTGCTGGGGATCGCGCCCCTGGGCCTCCGCGTTGGCGATGCACTCCGCGACCAGGGCGCGGGGCAGGTCGGGCTGGTCGGCGAGGGCCTCGTCGTCGTGGTGCAGGGACAGGATGAGCCAGCGTCCGAGGGCGTGGGCCCGGCCGACCCGTCCGCGGGTCACGGCCTCCAGGTGGGCGGGGAGCGCGCCGGCGACCACCTCGACGTCCGCCTGCAGCGCCTCGGGCCAGTCGTGGCGGCAACCGGGAATCGCGCCGTCCGGATCGTCGAGCACCGCGTCGACCGCGGCCAGCAGGGCGTCCATGCCCTCGCCGGTGCGGGCGACGATGGGCACGCAGGCCACGCCGAGGGCCTGGGACAGCGCTTCAGCCCTGGGCTCCCGACCG
The DNA here is from genome assembly GCA_937891875.1 of uncultured Pseudomonadota bacterium. GTDB lineage: Bacteria > Myxococcota_A > UBA796 > UBA796 > REDI01. The sequence goes on from CALATR010001306.1 coordinate 4,194, forward strand.
ACCGCGCGCGCCTCGTCCATCAGGTTGAGCGCGACGACGACCGGCACCTCCAGCTCCAGCACCTGGAGCACCAGGTAGAGGCTGCGGGACAGGCGGGGGGTGTCGACCACCATCACGACCGCGTCGGGGGCGTGGCCGTCGAGCCCCAGCAGGGCGTCGATGGCGATGCGCTCCTCGGGGGAGCGTGCGGCGAGAGAGTAGGTTCCCGGCAGATCGACGGCGACCACCCCGCCGTGCTGGGGCAGGCGCATGGTCGCGGCGTACTGCTCGACGGTGATGCCGGGGTAGTTGCCGACGTGGGCGGCAGCGCCGGTGAGCCGGTTGAACAGGGTCGACTTGCCCGCGTTGGGCGGTCCGACGAAGAGGATGCGCCGCTCGTCAGCCATTGGAGGGCTCGATCTCGACAGTGGCGGCATCACGGCGGCGCAGGGAGATCACCGCGCCGCGGATGCGGAAGGAGAGAGGGTCTCCGAGGGGCGCCTGGCCGGCGCGCTCGACCACCGTGCCCGGGAGCAGACCCAGCTCCAGCAGCCGACGCCGGAAGGCGCCCTGACCGGTGATCTGGGTGATGACTCCCCGCTGGCCGCGGGGGAGCTCCGCGAGGTGCACGGCTTCCTCGGTGGTGGACCGGGCGCGTAACGCACCTTCCGCGAACTGAAAATCACTTTCAGCTACGTCTCTGCCCCGCGAGGAACGCCTCTACGTCCATCTTGCCGCTTCCATCAGCCGGATCGATGACATACCGGGGCAGCGACAGCCCATCGACCCGCTCGCGCAGGGCTCGGTAGAGGGCGACGCCGCGCTCGAGGTCCACGGTGAAGTGGCCGGCACCGCGGACCCGGTCGGTGTGGTGCAGGTAGTAGGGCTTGACCCCGCGGCGGACGAGGGCGCGCCCCAGCTCGGCGAGCACGTCCACGTCGTCGTTCACCCCGCGCAGGAGCACGCTCTGGTTGAGCACCGGGATGCCGGCGTCGATGAGGCGGGAGAGGGCGGCGTCGACCTCGGCCGACAGCTCGCGCGGGTGGTTGCAGTGCACGACCACCCACACGGGACGCCGGGCGCGCAGGCCCTCGACCAGGGCGTCGGTGACGCGATCGGGACGGGTGATCGGCGCGCGGGTGTGCACCCGGATCCGAGGGACGGCGGGGCGCAGGCGATCGATGACGTCGAACAGCGTCGCGTCGCGGGTGGCGAGGGGATCGCCGCCGGACAGGATCACCTCCTCGATCCCCGCCCCCCGCGCATAGGCGATGGCGGCGTCGAGCTCGGCGGGGGTGGGGTCCTCGGCCTCGGCCGGGTCGAAGGTCCGCCGGAAGCAGTACCGGCAGTACAGGTGGCATCGCTTCGTCATCAGGAGAAGCACCCGATCGGGGTACTTGTGCACCAGCCAGGGCACCGGGCTGCGCACGGCGTCGCCGACGGGATCGACCAGGCCATGGGGATCGTCGAGCTCCCGCGGGTCGGGGAGCACCTGGCGGGCGAGGGGGTCGGCGGGATCGGCAGGGTCCATGCGCTCCCAGAAGGACCGCGTCACCTTGACCTGAAACTCAGCGTCGACGTCGACCCAGTGCTGGTCGAGGTCAGGGCGGGCCCGGAGCACCTCCGGGCGGCCCACCGACGGGCTGGTCGCTCTCCGCGGGGACTCGTGATACACGCCGCGCCCGCCATCACCGAGAGACGTGTCCATGTACGAGACCTCCGACATCAAGAACGGCCTGAAGATCGAGCTCGACGATCAGCCGTACACCGTGACCTACTTCCAGTTCGTGAAGCCCGGCAAGGGCACGGCCTTCACCCGGACCAAGCTCAAGAGCCTGCTGTCCGGCAACACCCTCGATCGCACGTTCCGCTCGGGCGAGAAGCTCGCGCCGGCGGACATCGAGGAGCGCGAGATGCAGTACCTCTACGACGAGGGCGACGCTCGCGTGTTCATGGACACCAGCAACTACGAGCAGATCAACATCCAGAACAAGACCATCGGGGACGACGCCCGCTGGCTCAAGGACGAGATGATGATCAACGTGCTCTTCTGGCGCGGTCGTCCGATCAACATCGACCTGCCCAACTTCGTCGAGCTCGAGATCACCTACTGCGAGCCCGGCGTGAAGGGCAACACCGCCACCGGCGCCACCAAGACCGCAGAGCTGTCCACCGGTGCCGAGGTCCAGGTCCCGCTCTTCGTCGAGCAGGGCGAGACCATCAAGATCGACACCCGCACCGGCGCCTACGTGGAGCGCGTCCGCTGAGGATCGCGTGAGGGACCCGGCTATCGACGCGGAGGGGCTGCGCAGACGCGCGGCCCTGCTGAGCGCGGTCCGGCGCTGGTTCGCCGAGCACGGCTACCTCGAGGTGCCGACGCCGATCGTCGTCCCCTCCCCCGCCCTCGAGGCGGAGCTGTACGCCTACCCGGCCGCCGGCGGTGCGCTGCGGACCTCCCCCGAGCTCGCACTCAAGCGGGTGCTCGCAGCCGGCCTCCCGCGGATCGTCGAGATTGGACCATGCTTTCGCGCGAGGGAGCACGGGCCGTGGCACCGGGCCGAGTTCACCATGTGCGAGTGGTACCGGGCCGGCGCGACCCTGGCCGATCTGCAGCGTGAGGTCCGGGCGATCGTCGAGGTTGCCCGCCAGGCCGTCGGCGCGCCGGATCCCGGACCGTGGCGGCGGGTCACCGTGCGCCAGCTGGTGCTGGAGGTGACCGGCATCGATCTGGCGACGGCGAGCGCCCGGGACCTGTCCGGTCATGCGGACGAGGACTGGGACACCGCCTTCTTCCGCCGCTGGGTCGAGGACGTCGAGCCCACCCTGACCACGCCCACCTTCGTCGAGGCCTGGCCCGCGTCCCAGGCCGCGCTGGCCACCGTGCGCACCGACGGCGCCATGCCGGTGGCCGAGCGCTTCGAGGTCTTCCTCGGCGGGGTCGAGCTGGCCAACGCCTTCCAGGAGCTGCGCGATCCCGGCGTGCTGCGGAGCCGCTGGGAGCACGCCAATGCCGTGCGCGCCGGCCGCGGCGACGAGCCCCACCCCATCGACGAGGCCTTCCTGTCCGCGGTCTCGGTGATGCCCCGGAGCGCGGGGATCGCCCTGGGCATGGACCGCCTCCTCGCCGCTTTGCTGGGTTGGAAGGGCATTGCCGCGGGGCGGGTCGACATCGGGGCGTGACGGACCGCGCTCCGCCCTCAGGCGCACCGCAGCACCGGTCGATCCCCCCTCGGGGAGAGGCCGGACCACCATGTCAGACCGCCGCATCGATCCACTGAAGATCCTCGACTGCGTCAACCGGGTGCAGCGGGACTACTTCGACTACCAGGACCAGGCCGGGGTCTTCGACTACCTGCTGTCCGAGCTGCTGCAGCTGACCCACAGCGAGTACGGCTTCATCGGCGAGGTGCTGGAGGACGACTCGGGTCGCTTCCTCAAGACCCGCGCCATCACCAACATCGCGTGGGACGCGGGAACACACGCCTGGTACGCCGAAAATGCGCCATCCGGACTCGAGTTCCGCAACCTGGACAGCCTCTTCGGCCGGGTGATCCGCGACGAGACCCTGCTGCTGGCCAACGAGCCTGACCAGCATCCCGACAGCGCCGGCCGACCGAGCGGCCACCCGCCGCTGACCCACTTCGCCGGCATCCCCCTGCACCACGGCGGCCGCTTCATCGGCATGGCCGGGATCGCCAACCGCCCCGGCGGCTACGACGCCCTGCTCGTCGACGAGCTCGCTCCCCTGCTGACGACGATGGCCCAGCTCCTGCTCGCCTTCGACCAGCGCCGCGAGCTGGAGATCCAGCGCCAGCGCCTGAATCACGCCTTCGAGGCCACCTCCGATGGGATCTGGGAGTGGGTGCCCGCAACCGAGAGGTATTGGGTCTCGGCGCGGTGGATGGAGATGCTCGGGCGCTCGCCGGCCGACCACGACGACGCCTGGGCCGTGGTCCTCGATGTGCTGCACCCCGAGGATCGCGACAACCTGCACCGGGACATGGACGCCCACCTGGAGGGCCGGACGCCGCGCTTCGAGAGCCGCTTCCGCATGCGCCACGCCGACGGTCACGACGTGTGGATCCTGGCCCGCGGTCGCGTGGTGGCCTGGGACGCCGACGGCAAGCCCACGAAGATGGTCGGCACCCACCAGGACATCACCCAGCAGCGGATCCAGGAGGAGCAGCTGACCCGCGCCAAGGAGGCGGCAGAGAGCGCGACGAGGGCGAAGGCCCTGTTCCTGGCGAACCTCAGCCACGAGATCCGCACCCCGCTCAACGGCGTCGTCAGCGCTGCCCACCTCCTCGACGACGGCACCCTCCGCGAGGACCAGGCAGCCCTGGTGCAGATGATGACCACCGCCGGCCAGGGCCTGCTCGGCATCGTCACCGACGTGCTCGACCTGTCCCGCATCGAGGCCGGCGAGCTCCGCCTCGAGGCCACCGACTTCGCTCCGCGGCGCCTCATCGCCGACGTCGCCCGCATCCACCACCTCGAGGCGGACCGCAAGGGACTCGAGCTGCACATCGACCTCGACCCGGACACGCCCGAGCGCGCGGTCGGCGATCCGACGCGGCTGCAGCAGGTGCTCCACAACCTGCTCGCCAACGCCATCAAGTTCACCGAGCGCGGCCACGTGCGGCTCCAGGTGGGGCGGCGCGCCGATCCCGACGGCGTACGCCTCGCCCTCGAGGTGTCCGACACCGGCATCGGCATCGCGCCCGAGCACCAGTCCAGGATCTTCCGGCCCTTTCACCAGGCCGAGGCCTCGACGACCCGTCGCTTCGGCGGCACCGGTCTGGGCCTTGCGGTCAGCCACCGCATCGTCGACGCCATGCACGGCACGCTCACCGTCGAGTCGGTCGCCGGCCAGGGCAGCACCTTCCGCTTCGACGTGCTGCTCGGTCACGCTCAGGTGCAGGCGCCCGCCGCAGGCAGCGCGACCGGCCTCGTCCACGGGCGGGTCCTCGTTGTCGAGGACAACCCGGTCAACCAGGTGCTGCTGGTCCGCCTGATCCAGCGCTACAGCGACTGCGAGGTCGACACGGCGGACAACGGGCTGCAGGCGCTCGATCGACTCGCCGAGGCCGACTACGACCTGGTCTTCATGGACCTGCAGATGCCCGCGCTCGACGGACTGCAGACGACGCGCGCCCTGCGCAGCGGCACCCGCAACCGCGACGTGGTGGTCGTCGCCCAGACGGCGAACGCGTTCACCGAGGACCGGGAGGCCTGCCTGGACGCGGGCATGAACGACTTCCTGTCCAAGCCGGTGCAGCCCGACATCCTGCGCCGCCTGCTGGGTCGCTGGCTCGGTGACGAGGTCGAGGCCGCCGCCTGACGGTGGCTACCAGCGCCGTCCGGGCGGACCGGGCTGGCCTCCGGGCGCCGTGGGCTGGGCAGCGGGCGGCTCGATGAGCTGGGTGACGTCGAACACGTGCAGGGTGGGCTTCGCATCGGGGGACAGCCAGGCCACGACCGCCAGCCGGGTGGTCGGACCAAACGTCACCACCGCGGGCGTGCGCGCGTTCTGCAGCCCCAGCAGACCGCGCAGATCGACCACGCCGGCGGACTGACCCGCGCTGGGGCCGGCCTCCCAGTACAGGACGACCGTGTCCTCCTCGACCCGCGCCGAGACCACCGACGGCGCGAGGTCCTGCAGCCAGGTCGGGGCGGTGTCCAGCTCCTGGGTGGCGCTGAAGCCTGCCTGGCCGACCCCGACCGAGCGCACCAGCTGCTGGGACTGCTGCTCGTCGAAGGTGGTCCAGGCCAGCTGGGTGGCGTTGGGCGACCACGCGAGCGCCTGGGGCGCGCTCTGAAGCGGCAGGCCCCGGACGAGCGGGCCGTCACCGGGCTGCCAGACCGCGATCTGCTGCACCGGCTGCTGGCGAGGCGGGGCCGGCGAGAACCAGCTCCACGGGATCAGCAGCGAGGCGACCACACCGAGGATGAACAGCACGACGACCACCGCGACCACGGGCAGGGCACGCGAGGGCCGCCTCGGAGGGGGCGGCTCGTGGCTCGGCGCACTGGCCCAGGGATCGTCGTCGAACATGCCGCGTGGAGGCGCGGATTCCTGGGATTCTCCGCCGGGAAGCCAAGAGGGCGGAGATGGGGTCGGTGGTGGCGGAGAGATCGGGACCTCGCAGAGATCGTCCAACGGACGCGAGCCTAAACCAACGAAACCCGCCGCGCGGTGTCAACCGCCTGACCGGCACTCCGGTACCAGGATCGTCTGCGTTCTCCCTACTCGTCCGCGCCAAACAGGCCAAGCTGATCTGCGCCGACTTCGGCGGCCTCCGGGATCTCGCCGGACCAGGCCACGTCGCACCAGCCGTCTTCCCACGCGTCGATGGCGGCGCGCATGCCCTCGACCGACAGGGACGCGGCGCTGTCGACCGACAGGCCATCGGCGAGCACCTCGGGGAGGGGGAGGCGCACGGCGGCGAGGGCCTCGGGAGGCGGCAGGGCAAGGCCAAAGGGATCGGCGTGAGCGAGGCCGGGGGTGGCGACCCGGAGGTGGACCCGGCGGGCGCCACCAGCGCGCAGCGCCTGGACCGCATGCTCGACCTCGATGCCAGTACCGAGCACGGGCACGATGAGGGCGACGTCCGCGCGGTGCACGCCGGAGGCGCGCAGGGGGGCGCGGAACACCGCATCGTCGACGTCGGCCGGCGCCGGGTGGGCGATCCGCGAGGCCCGCCTGACGGAGAGCGCAGGAACGAAGCGCCTTCCCAGGGCTTGGGCGTACCCTGCGGCCACCAGCTCCTGGCCGGGCAGACCGACGATCAGGCCAGCGCCGGGTGCGGGGCGCTCCTTGGCGATCGCCTGTCCCAGGGCGAGGCGCACATCGGGGACGGGGATGCCGTCGACGGTGGCGTCGTCACGAGCCAGCTCGACCAGATCAGCCAGGCTGGCGCTGCGGGGCTTGGACAGGAACGGCTTGAGCCCCAGCATGCCGTGGTTGTCGACGACCAGGACCTCACCTGGGGCGACCGGACGTACCATCTCGCAGCCGAGGTCGCGCAGGGCGGCGTCCTCCGAGGCGAACAGGGTGGCGGCGCCCAGCTGCCCGATGCACAGCGGGCGATAGCCGCGGGGATCCCGGGCGGCGATGAGGCGCTCCTCGGAGAGGACGAGCAGGCTGAAGGCGCCGCGCAGGCGGTGCAGCACGGCCACGACCCGGTTGACCAGGGTGCGGCCGTCCTCCAGAGCGAGCAGGGCGGCGACCAGCTCGGCGTCGGAGTCCCCGGCGAGCACGCCCCGCTCCAGGACTTCCTTGCGCAGGGCCTTGCCATTGGTCAGGCGGCCGGCCGTCGCGACCGCGAGGCGCCCGCCGCTCCAGGTACGGACCACGGGCTCCTGCACGTCCACGCGCCCGCCAGCGCCGAGCCCGGGGGCGGGATCGACCGGTCCGAAGCTGGGCACGCCGGTGAGACGACCGATGGCCATGGGCGCGTCCATCTGGTCGACGATGCGCCCGGTCAGCACGCGATCGACCGTGCCCGGAGCGTGCAGTCCGCGGACCGTGCTCCCGTCGGCCATGGCGAGCCCCACGCCGGCCGAGGCCCGGTGCTGCATGGCCATGAGGCCCATGTAGACGAGGTGGGTGGCGTGGCGGTGACCCGCGACGCCGACCAGCGAGCCCTCGTCCTGCAGCACCGTCACCCGCTGCCCTCGCCGAAGATCCGCGCATGCAGGGCACGGTAGGTCTCGGTCAGGTCACCGAGGTCCTTGCGGAAGACGTCCTTGTCGAAGTGACGCCCGGTGCCGCGCTCCCACAGGCGGGAGCCGTCGGGGGTGATCTCGTCGGCCAGCACGACCCGGCCGTCGTCCCGGCCGAACTCCAGCTTGAAGTCGACCAGATCGATGCCGAGGTCGGACCAGAACGCGCGCAGGTAGTCGTTGACCACCAGGGCCTGCTCGCTCATCGCGGCGATCTCCCAGCGCTTCGCCCAGCCCAGGCGAACGGCGATCTCCTCGGTGCAGAGCGGATCGTTGAGCTCATCGGACTTGTAGAAGAGCTCGACGAGGGGCTCCTCCATCGGGGTGCCGTCCTCGATGCCGTAGCGGCGGGCGTAGCTGCCGGCGGCGATGTTGCGGACGACCACCTCGACCGGGATGATCTCCAGCGCGCGGACAAGCTGTTCGCGCTCGCTCAGCCGTTCGATGAAATGTGTGGTGATTCCGGCCTCGGCGAGGCGCAGCATGATGTGCTCGCTGATGTGGTTGTTCAGCACGCCCTTGCCGGTGATCACGTCCTTCTTCTGCGCGTTGAAGGCGGTGGCATCGTCCTTGAAATACTGGATCAGGGTGCCGTCCTGCGGCCCGGCATAGATGATCTTGGCCTTGCCCTCATACAGGGCGGTGCGCTCACTCATGCGGCGTCTCCCGCGCCAGGCGCGCCGAAGACCCGCGCGAAAATCGTGTCCA
>CALATR010001307.1 GCA_937891875.1 uncultured Pseudomonadota bacterium
AGACCGCCCCGCCACTCCCTCGCTCTCACCCGATCAACACCGCCCTCACCGGACTCGCGTCGAACCCCACCAGCCTCAACGGCAGCGCGACCAGCGTGTAGACGCCGGGCTCGATCCCGTCCAGGACCACGCCCTCCAGGATCGCGAGGTCGTGGTCGGCGATGGCGTTGTGGGAGTGAAGGGCCTTGTCGTGCATCAGGTCCACGCTCGGCGTGTCCAGTCCGACCAGCAGGACGTCGAGCTCGGTGGCGAGCCAGGTGACGAGCTCGGGGGACAGGGCGGCGAAGTCCTCGTTCCAGGCGTTGGGATCGGGGAAGGTGCCGGTGCGGAAGAGCACCCGGGGGGCGGTGATCGGGACCGTGACGTGGGCCGGGAGGATGCGCTCGCCGCGGGGGATGTCGACGTGCACGACCTGGCAGGGGCCGTAGTAGATGGACAGGTCGCGGCTTGCGATGTCGGGCGTTCCACGCCGGTAGTGGCGCGGAGCGTCCGTGTGGGCGCCCAGGTGGACCGTCGCGTGCAGGGTCGACAGGTCCAGGTGGGCGCCGGCGTCGATGTCGACCAGCACCTCGCGGGTCATCGGCGTGTCCCCCGGCCACACCGCGATGTCCGGCGTGAGCGGGGGGCTGATGTCCCGGATGCGGGGGTCAGCCATCCGAGATCCGCGCCACGACCTTCAGCTCGACCGCGATGGGGGTCGGCAGGGCGCGCACGGCCAGGGTGGTGCGGGTCGGGCGCACGTGGCCGATGCGCTCCTTGTACGCGGCGTTGAACGCCTGGAAGTCGCGGTCCATGTCCACCAGGAAGCAGGTGCAGTCGACCACGTCCTCGATGCGCGCTCCGCTCGCCTTCAGCACCGCCTCGATGTTGTCGAACACGCCGTGGGTCTGGGCGGCGACGTCGTAGTCGAGCGGGTTGCCCTCGGCGTCGCGGATGGCGCCGCCGGGGATCTCGTCGGTGCCGGGGCGCCTGGGACCCATGCCCGAGAGGAAGAGCAGATCGCCCTCGCGGCGGGCGTGGGGGTAGGGACCGACCGGGGCGGCGGCGGTGGCCGTGTCTACAAGGGTGGTTGGTCCTTGGTTGTTGGTTGTTGGTCGGGTGGCGGACGCTGGAGTCTGCGGCGCTTGCTGGGGGCGGGTCGCGACGCTGGTCGCTGCCTTCGGCGCGGCAGGGGTGGGGGCGGGGCTCGATGACGGGGTGTCGCCGGTCTCGGTGGCGAGGACGTTGCGCTCGCCGCGATAGACGTCGACGTCGTCCTCGTCGAACTCGAGGCCCGCGGCGGGACGGGCGGCGGGCAGCAGCGTGATGACCGAGCAGCCGGCTCCCTGCACGGGCTCGTAGGCGAGCACCTCACCCCGGTAGTCGTTGGTCTGGCCGATGGCGGCGGCGAGCCACCAGATCGCCTTCATCTTGCTGTCGCCGTTGGCCTGCGACGTGAAGGTCCGGGCCAGCTGGCTCACGTCCTCGAGGCGACCCTCGGCGAAGAACTCGAGCAGCTTGTGGTTCCACTCGTCGTCCTTGAGGGACGAGATGCGGTCCTCGGCGGCGGGCACGGGCTTCGTGTGCAGCCGGTTCGACAGCTGGGTCACCGCGACCGCGACCGCGCGCTTGCCCTGAGCCTCGACCGCGTCGGCGGCGGACTTGCCGAGGATGAGGGTCTCGGCGCGGTCCGCGTACATGTTGCAGCTGGTGGTGGTCGCGCCGTACTTGCGGTCCGGATCCAGGAGCTTCAACGCCACGATCGAGCCGGTGTCGATCGGGAAGCCCCGGTAGGCGACGGTCCGGGTGTGCAGGCCGCGGGCCTTGGCGGCGGCGTCGTAGGCGTGGGCGTACTCGGCGTCGATCCGCAGGGTGTAGGGGATGGAGCCCAGGTGGTGGAACTCCTCGTCCACGTGGGTCCAGACGGGCTCGGGGTCGGCCTGGATCTGGTGACCGATGACGCTGGGCCAGCGGGTGCTGTAGAGCACGAGCACGTCCGGGCGCAGATCGTCGATGAACTGCCGGGCCCGCGCGTACGCGTCGCGCAGTCGGCCGTAGCCGGGGTTGGCGTCCGGGGTCAGCAGGGGATGGGGGAGGGTGGGGACGATGACGCCCCCGACGAAGCCGCCGCTCATGCCGACACCCCCGGGGCCCGGTTGGACCGGTCGGCCTTGTGGGCCGGGTTCCACTCGACGATGGCGTTGCCGGTGCCGATGACCGTGCCGTAGCCGTGCACGGTGGCGGGGTAGTCGGGCACGCCGAGGGCGCCGAGGAGCCACTGCAGGCTGCCCTCCTTGCACTCGCTGGTGGCGTGTTCGATGAAGTCGGGCATCTCCTCGAGCAGCGCCTCGCACCGGCCCTGCCGCATCAGCTCGATGACGTGCATGTCCCAGAGGTACTGGCCGTGGTGGTAGATGTGCTCCGCCGACATGTCCTCGGCGATCGCCGGCTCCTCGGTGAAGTGCCGGTGGGAGAGCGAGTTGCTGGCCAGCAGCAGGGCGCGCTTGCCCGACTTCTCGATGGCCCGCCGGGTCGCCTCGCCGAGCGCGAGCTGCTCGGCCGTGCCCACGTCGTTGTTGTAGTAGTGGTGCGACCGGCTCGACGAGATCGCGACGATGGGCGTGTCCCACTGGGGACGCACCAGGTGGCTGGCCACGATGGTGCCGTAGTCGACGCGAAAGTCGGGGTTCTCCATGAGCTGCATGGTCAGGCCCTGCTGCTGGCCCTCCGCCACGATCGCCCGGGCCAGCTCCACGTCGACGTTCAGGTCGTAGTGGAAGCGGAACAGGTTCGGGAAGATCGGGTCGACCGAGAGGCTCTTGAAGTGCGGCACGCCCAGCACGTGGGTGCCCTGCACCGTCTTCCAGTGCGGCGAGTGCACGACGATCACGTCGAACTCGCGATCCTCCAGGCTCTTGCGCAGCCGCTCGTAGCCCCAGCGCAGCGTCTCCCAGCCGCACGTGGCGTTGGGCTCGTTCTGCGGGGGATTGTCGGCGTAGACCAGGTGGGGCGGGTGGGGCGCCAGCGCACCGGCGACGATCCGGCCAGCGTCTGCCATACAGACCTCCAGTGGCCGCTGAGGGTAACACCCGGATTCGCGCCCTCGGCGTGGTTGACGAGCCGTGGACCGATCCTAGGGTCAGCCCTTCCAGGAAGGTGCGCATGCCCGAACACGTAGGCCAGGTTCCCCACGCCCAGACTGCCGCTCGCAAGCTCGAGAGCTGGCACCGCGACACCGTCCGCCAGGTCGCGGACGCCATCGGGCAGCACGACGTGGTCGTGGTCGGCATGGCCTGGAACCCCCACGTGCCCAAGGCCCGAAAGGCCCTGGACGAGGCCGGGATCGCCCACTTCGACCTGGACCTGGGCAACTACACCAACATGTGGAAGGAGCGCCTGGCGGTGAAGCTGTGGGCCGGCTGGCCGACCTTTCCGATGGTCTTCGTCAAGGGCCAGCTGGTCGGCGGGAACTCGGACCTGCGCGCCGGCCTCGAGGACGGCACCGTCAAGGCCCTGCTCGGCGACGAGGAGGCGGCGTGAGGGGCCTGATCCTGCTCGGCGCCCTGGTCGGCTGCACCGGAACAGCCGCCCCCGACCCGAACCAGCCCATCGTCATCCGTGGCGATGGCGTGCAGCAGTCCGACGACGGCCACGGCAAGGCTGAGCACGCCCACGGCGACAAACACGCCCACGGCCATCACCCGCCCGATGGCGCCACCACCGACCACCGCTTCGAGGACCCCGAGAAGTGGTCCAAGGTCTTCGACGACCCCGAGCGCGACGCCTGGCAGAAGCCCGCCGAGCTGGTGAAGGCCGCGGGCATCACCGACGGCATGGTCGTCGCCGACATCGGCGCCGGCACCGGCTACCTGGGCGCCCACCTCGCGACCGCCGTCGGCCCGAAAGGCAGGGTGATCCTGGCAGACGTCGAGCCCACCCTGGTCGAGCACATGAACCTGCGCTTCGCCGACCAGCCCCAGGTCAAGGGCCGCCTCATCCCCATGGACAAGCCCGGCCTCGACACCGACGAGGTCGACGCCGTCATCTTCCTCGACGTCGTGCACCACATCAGCGGCCGCGTCGCCTGGTTCGAGCAGCTCAAGGACGCCGTCAAGCCCGGTGGTCGCGTGATCATCGTCGACTTCAAGCCCGGCGACATCCCCGTGGGGCCGCCGCCGGAGC
>CALATR010001308.1 GCA_937891875.1 uncultured Pseudomonadota bacterium
CGGCGCCGGCTTCGGCCTCCGCCTGGTCGAAGAGCCGGAGCGTGACCTCGAGGACATCTTCCTCGACCTGACTGGAGGCGCGGCATGACCTTCCTCCTCGTCGCCCGCAGGGACCTGTCGTCCTACCTGTCCGGCTGGTACGGCCCGATCATCGTGGCGCTGGTCGTCTTCATCTGGGGCCTGCTCTACAACTTCGTCGCCCTGGGGTCCGGCCCCCGGTACTCGGCGGACGTCCTCGAGACCTTCTTCATGTTCGGCGGCTACGCCACGGGCACGACCGCCTGGCTGATGAGCATGCGCACCATCGCCGAGGAGAAGCAGACCCGGACGGAGCTGGTGCTGGCCACCTCGCCCATCGCGGAGTGGCAGATCGTGCTGGGCAAGTACCTCGCGGTCATGGGCATGATGGCCGTGTTCCTGGCCTGCACCCTGCACATGCCGCTGCTCATCTTCGTGCACGGCAAGGTCGGCTGGGACCAGATCGCCATCGGGTACCTGGGCATGTTCCTCTACGGAGGCGCCGTGTCGGCCATCGGCGTGTTCGCCAGCTCCCTCGTGCGTTCGCAGCTGCTGGCCGCGGTCATCTCGCTCGCGATGATCGCCTTCTTCAACCTCATCTGGCTCGGCGCGCCCATCATCGGCGGCGCCATGGGCGAGCTGTTCGCGTACTCGGCGATGTTCGACAAGCACTACCAGCCGTTCCAGAAGGGCACCCTCGGACTCCCCCACCTGGTCTACTACGTGACCTTCGCCTGGGTGTTCCTGCTGCTGGCCACGCGGTCGCTGGAGAGGAGGCGCTGGCGATGACGCTCCAAGGCATCTTGTGGATCGTCGGCATGGGCCTCGTGCTCATCGGCGAACAGGTCATCGGGACGGGCATCGCCCGCTGGGTTGCCGATCTGCTCGGCGTACTCGTGATCGTGGGCTCCCTGGGCCTGCGCGCGCGGGACCTCGGGGAGAAGGACCCCTCCCGCAAGGACGGCTCGCTCAAGGCGCTCATCATGGCGCTGGTCGCGACCTCGTCGCTGATCCCGTACGTGCTGTCCACGGACGAGGTCACCGCTGCGCTCGGCTTCGGGGACGAGGGCATCGTCCGCTGGCAGGGCGTGCTGGCGGTCATCACGCCCATCGTCTTCCTGGTCGGCGCCGTGCCCATGGTCTTCCTGGACATGGTGCTGGGCGCCAACCCCATCGTGCTGCCCCGCGACTCCGCCCGCCGGGCGCTGCTCTCCGGGCTCTCGGTGGCGCTGGTCGTCTGCCTGGCCTTCCCGGTCAACTACCTGGCGTCCAACCTGGATGACTACGAGATCGACACCTCGTACTTCCGCACGGCCAAGGCCGGTGACGCCACGAAGTCCATGGTCGCTCAGCTGACCGACCCGGTGACCGTGCACCTCTTCTTCCCCGCCGGCAACGACGTGCTGGAGGAGATGCGCCCTTACTTCCGGGACCTCGAGGAGGCGGCGGCGCCGGGCATGTTCCGGGTCGAGGTCAACGACCAGGCGCTGGACATGGCGCTCGCCGAGGAGCTGAAGCTCCAGGACAACGGCTGGGTCGTGCTGCGCACCGGAGACGGGGACGTCGAGTCCGACGACAAGTCCTCGGGCACGGTGAAGTTCAAGATGCGCGAGGAGCTCAAGCGCGCCAAGCGCGACCTCAAGCGCTTCGACAGCCTGTTCCAGAAGAACCTGCTCAAGGCCACCCGCGGCACCCGCCTGGCCTACATGGTGACCGGCCACGGCGAGGCCTCGTCCCGCGAGAAGGATGACGACTGGCGCAAGCTGACCAAGCTCAAGAAGGAGCTGCAGGCCCAGAGCTACAAGATCGAGGATCTGTCGCTCTCCGACGGCCTCGGCGAGGCGGTCCCCGAGGACGCGGACCTGCTGGTCATCGCCGACCCCATGGCCCCGCTGCTCCCCGAGGAGATCGCCTCCATCACCACGTGGCTGCAGCAAGGCGGCGAGCTGCTGGTCCTGGTCGACCGCGGCGGCAACGACCTGCCCGAGCTGCTGTCCTGGCTGGGACTGGAGAAGAACGAGGGTCCGATCATGGACCCGGACCGGCGCCTGCCCAACGCCAACCCGTACCTCGTGGTCGCCGATCGCTACGGCACCCACGCGATCACCTCCACCCTGTCCAAGCTGAACCGCCCGATCCTGTTCCCCATCCCGGTGGGCCTGAACGAGATCGAGGGCGGAAACGGCAAGACGACGGTGCTGGTGCGCACGTACGGCTCGGCCTTCGCCGACAAGAACACCAACGGCCGCCTGGACCCCGACGAGACCAGGAAGGTCTACAACCTGGCCTACGCGGTCGAGGGCGGCTCGGGCGACACCGCCTGGCGCGCGGTCGTCGTCGGTGACCAGGGCTTCGTGTCCGACAACGCCTTCAACGCCAGCTGGCTCACCGGCCCGCTGCTCGTCGTCGACTCGGTCAAGTGGCTGGCCGGCGAGGAGGAGACGGTCGGAGAGACCGAGTCCGAGGAAGACGTGAAGATCGACCACAGCCCCGACGGTCAGGGCTGGTACTTCTGGGGCACCATCTTCGCCGTGCCGCTGCTCCTCCTGGGCGCGGCCACCACCCGCTCCGTCATTCGCCTGCGCCGGAGGGTCTGATGCGGCAGCTCATCCAGGTCGGCGTGCTGGGGGCGGCCCTGGCGTTCTCGCTGGTCGGCACCTACCTCGTCTACTTCGACGACTCGGAGGGCGTCGTCGCCGACTCCGACGGGGTGGCGGTGTACGTCGCCACGCCGGAGCAGCTGAAGAAGGTGACGTTCGAAGCCGAAGACGAGAAGATCGTCATCGAGCGCATGAACGACGGAAGCGACTACCTCATGGTCTCGGTGACGAAGACCCGCGAGGTCATGCCGCCTCCGCCCGAACCCGTCAGCGACAGCGACGGCACCGACGACACCGACAACCTGGCCGCCCCCCCGGAGCCTCCGGAGCCGGAGCTGGTCGAGAGCACCGAGCGCTTCGTCGGCAACGACCAGGCCGAGGAGCTGTGGGCGGACTTCGGACCCTTCCGCGCGGACCGCTCCCTCGAGGGCAACCCGAGCGACATCGAGTTCGGCTTCGACGCGCCCTACGCCACCCTCTCCGTGGACCGCACCACCGGCCCGGTCGAGGTCGTCTTTGGCGCCCCGACCTACGGAGAGCGCGCCCGCTACGTGAAGTCCGGCGAGAAGATCTTCCTGGTCAAGAAGCGGGACATCACCCGCATCCAGTCGACCGAGAAGCTCATGGAGCGGGACCTGCACCCCTACGAGCCGGCAGGCGTCGACCGCATCGTGGTCAAGACCGCGACCGCCACCCGCACGCTGGTGCACAAGAACCCCGACGATCGGGTGAAGGCCTACTGGGCGGACGCCGGCTCCGAGGACACCCGCGACGACGTCGTCTCGGGCTGGCTGCCCACCCTGCTGGGCCTGCGGGCCCGCGGCTACGTGGACGAAGCGCCCGCCGATCTCACCGAGGTGCTGACCGCCACCCTGACCGGTGACCAGGGCGACGCCACGATCACGGTGCTCTCCGACGGCGCCGAGAGCCCGACCTGGTACGCGCGCACGTCCCACAACCGGGGCACGGTGGAGCTCACCCCGTCCCAGGCCGAGGAGCTCACCGCGGATCTGGAAGCGGTGATGTCGCCCCAGGCCCCGGAGTAGGCGCTTCCGCCGCCGCTTCCTCCTCGTCGAGGGGGTGGCGGATCCACCAGGCGTACAGCGCCGGCAGGAGCAGCAGCGTGACCGGAGTCGCGCTGATCAGCCCGCCGATGACCACGGTCGCGAGCGGTCGCTGAACCTCGGCACCCACGCCGGTGTTCAGCGCCATGGGCAGGAAGCCGAGCCCGGCGACCAGCGCGGTCATGAGCACCGGCCGGAAGCGCTCCCGGGCCGCAGACGCCGCCGCCTCCAGGCTGTCCGGCGCGCCCCGGTGCACCTCCAGGGTGCGGCTCACGAGCACGAGGCCGTTCATGACCGCGACGCCGGCGAGCGCAATGAAGCCTACGATCGCCGACATCGACAGAGGCATGCCGCGCAGGGCCAGGGCGAGCAGGCCGCCGGTGACCGCGGCGGGCACGGCCAGGAAGAGCAGCATCGCCGGGCGCCAGTGACCCAGCGCCTGGATCAGCAGGATGACGATGAGCACGATGACGACCGGCAGGATCATGGCCGTGCGGAACGCCGCGTCCGCCAGCTGCTCCGCCTTGCCGGCCCAACCGAGCCAGACTCCAGGGGGAAGCTCGCCTTCTTCGACCGCCTTGCGTGCGTCGGCGACAAAGCTGCCGACGTCGCGGCCGCGAACGTTGGCCTGCACGGTCAGCCGCCGGGAGCCGTCCGCGCGCCGGATCACCGCCGGCCGTACGACCTCCTCCACCCGGGCCACATCGCCGACCGTGACCGTGCCGCCGTCGGGCAGGGACAGCGGCAGATCGGCCACGTCCACGTAGGCGGGCCGCAGGGTCTTGATGACGACATCGTCCTGGAAGGCCCCGCGCAGGACGCGACTCACGGCCGTGCCACGCTGCACACCGGCGACCAGCAGGTGCACGTCCGCGCCGGACACGCCCAGCCGGGCCGCGGCCGCCTCGTCGACGACCACGTCCAGGGCGGGCAGCCCCTCCAGCACCGGCACCTTGACGTCCGCCGCGCCCTCGATGGCGGAGAGCTTCTTCGCGACCTCGTTCGCGACCTGCTCCAGCTCGGCCAGATCGTGACCGTGCACGTGCACCCCGACGTCGCTGGGCACGCCCTCGAGCAGCTCGTTGAAGCGCATCTCGATGGGCTGGGTCATGGTCAGGGTGGCGCCCGGCGCCTCCTTGTGCAGCGCGTCGGCGAACGCCGTGGACAGATCAGCGGTGTTGTCCGCGGTCACCCACTCGGAGCGCTCCTTCAGGCGCACCAGCACGTCGCCTTCCTCGAGGCCCATCGGGTCGGTCGCCACGGCGGGGCTGCCCACCCGGCTGGCCACCTCCTCCACCTCGGGGAAGCTGCGCAGCACGCGCTCGACGCGGAGCGCTTCCTCGCGGGCGACCGGGACGGGCACCGACGGAAGGCGTCCGGTCTGCACGACCAGATCGCCCTCTTCCAGCCGGGGCACGAACTCGATGCCCAGCGACAGCGCCGTGAGGACGCCCACGCCGATGAGCCCGACCACGGCGCCTCCAGCGAGGATCGGGCGGGGGACGAAGAGGTGGAGCACCGGCTGGTAGAGCTTGTCGAGGGTGCGCTGGAGGAAGGTGCGCTTGTGGGCGTGGGGCCGCACGACCAGGGACGCGAGGGCCGGGACGTAGGTAAACGTCAGGACCAACGCCGTCATCAGGGCAAGGAGCACCGTCAGCGCCATGGGTCGGAAGAGCTTGCCCTCGGTACCCTGCATGCCGAGGATGGGCAGGTAGACCAGCAGGAGCAGGCCGAAGCCGAAGAAGACCGGCCGGGCGACGGCGCGGGCGCGCTCGGCGATGGCCTCGCCGAAGCTGCCACCCTTCGCGACGTGGACCGCGACGATGGACTCGATGACCACGATGGTGCCGTCTACAACGAGGCCGAAGTCCACCGCACCCAGCGACATCAGGTTGCCCGAGACCCCCATCAAGGACAGGCCGGCGAACGCACCCAGCATGGACAGCGGGATGACCGAGGCGACGACGAGTCCGGCGCGCAGGTCACCGAGCAGGAGCAGGAGCACGATGACGACGAGCAGGCCGCCAGCGATCAGCGACTCGGCCACGGTCGTGAGCGTGTGGCCGACCAGCTTCTCCCGGTCGTAGATCACGTCGACCTGGATGTCCTCGGGCAGGGTCGCGGTGATGCGGTCGAGCTCGGCACGCACGTCGGCGACGACAGCGCGGGCATCGGCGCCCGCCAGGAGCTGCACCACCACGAACAGGGCCTCGCCCTCCCCGTTGGCCGTGCCCAGCCCGGTCGTGAGCGACGCGCCCTCCTGGACCTCGGCGACGTCGGAGATCCGCACCGGTCCGCCCTTGTCGTCATGGCGCACGACCACCTCGCCCAGGGAGGCGACCGTGTTCGGGTTGGCGACGACCCGGATGGGCGCGCGATCGGCGCCGGACTCGACCGCACCGCCCGGGGTGATCCCCACGTGCCGGGCGATCGCGTCCTCGACGTCGGACGGGGTGAGCCCGCGGGCCGACAGCCGCCACGGATCGACGACCACGTCCAGCTGGGGCGCACCGCCGCCCCAGGCGTTCACCTCGACCACCCCGTCGACCATGCGCAGGCGGGGGGCCACGTCGCGCTCGAACACCCGGTAGGCGGCACTCGCCGAGCGATCGTCGCTGCGCATCGTGAACTGCACGACCTCGCCGAGGCCGGTGGACGGGGGGCCCAGACCGGGGGTTCCCGCGGTCGGCGGCAGCTCGCCGGCGGCCACGTCGACCTGCTCCTTGACCGCCTGGCGAGCTCGCCAGAGATCCGTTCCATCCTTGAAGACCACGGTGATGGCCGACACGCCGTCCCGAGAGATGCTCCGGATCTCGTCCACGTCGGCGACGCCGCCCAGCGCGCGCTCCAGCGGCAGGGTGACCAGCAGCTCCACCTCCTCGGCGGCCATGCCGGGGGAGGTGGTCAATACCTGGACCTGGGTGTTGGTCAGGTCAGGGAAGGCGTCGAAGCGGATCTGGGACGCGATGAAGAGCGCGCCCAGGACCAGCAGGGCGGTTGCGAAGAGGACCCAGCCGCGGTTGCGGACCGAGCCGTTGACGATGCGGTCGATGAACTTCACGTCATGCCTCAGTGTTCGTGTCCGGCGTCGTCATCGAGGAGCTCGAGGCTCTTGAGGAGGAACACACCCTTCACCGCGACCGGATCCTCGGGCAGGAGTCCGGTCACGTACGCCGTGTCCGGCTCCCGCCCGATGATCCGCACGATGACGGGCTCGCCCGTGCCATCCGCGCGCTGGCGCATGACGGCCGGCTGCCCCTCGACCCGGGTCAGCGCCGCGTCGGGGATGGCGACCACCCCGTCTGCACCCGTCGCCACCAGGGTCGCCCGTCCCGAGATCCCTGGGATCAAGGTCTGCTCCGCGTCGAAGCGCAGGGCGCGGGTCCGGCTGTGCGGGTCGACCGCCGGCGCCATCGCCGCCAGGGACAGGTTCCACGTCCGCCCGTCCGCCGACAGGAAGGTTCCTCCAACCTCGCCTTTCAGCGCCGGGAGGTGGCGCTCGGGCACCCGCACGAGGACCTGGGTCTGGTCGGGGCGCACCATGGTCACGCACCGGGAGTCGGCGGTCACGGTGTCCAGGTTGCAGGTGATCTCCTGCACCACCCCCGGGCCGGGACTGCGCCAGGCCCACCGTCCACCCTCGGCGGTGATCGTGTCCTTCTGCACCGCGAGCCGGCTCTGCAGCGCCCGGCGCTGGGCCTGCACGCTGGCGAGCTCGGCCTCGGCCAGCTGGGCGTCCGCCGCCGATCGCACACCGCGATCGGCCGCCCGACGCGCCTGGGTCGCCGCCACCTGGGCCCGCGCCACCTGGGCGTCCAGGGCCTGCATCTCGACGCGCAGGGAGGACAGGTCCGGGCTGATCATCCAGGCCAGCACGTCGCCTTCCGCGACCGCCTCGCCGGGCTCGACCTCCCAGGCCACGATGCGCCCACCGCCTGGCGGCCCGATGTGCGAGGTCGCGCCGGAGCGTCCGACCGCCTCGGCGGGCAGGGTCGCGACGGGCACCCGGTTCGACGCCTCCGCCTGGGCCCACTGCACGCGGGTCGACAGGTCGGGAGCGTCGTCGTGGGGCTCATCGGCGCCACCACAGGCGGCGAGCAGGAGCAGCACGGGCAACGAGCGGATCATTTCGACTCCAGCAGGCGCAGGGTGGCCTGGGCGTGGGCTCGACTGGCGAGCAGGCGGGCGGCGAGCACCAGGCGTTCGTGCTCGGCCTCGTGGTGGTCTCGGCGGGCGCGGATGACGCGGTCGGCGGGCACGAGCCCATCGGCGAACGCGTCCTCCAGGCGGCGCAGGCGGCGCTCCAGCGGGCCCACGACCTCCTCGTCCAGGCGCCGAATCCGCTCACGATCCGCCTCGAACGCCGAGGCCTCGGTGGTCCAGGCCCCGCGCACCAGGTCCGTGCGCCAGTCGGCCTCGCGGCGAAGCGCGGTCGCGTGGGCCCGCTCCATGCGCGCCTCGGACAGCCCCGCCGGTCGGAGCGGAAGCTCGATGCCGACGTAGCCGAGGGGGCCCCAGGGACCGTTCGCGTCGGCCGCGGCGAAGCCCCCCTGCAGGGTCGGCACCCAGCGCGCGCCGAACCGCGCGGACGCCTCGGATGCACCGGCCTGGGCCAGCACCGCCTGCACCCGCGGGGCGTCGCCGGCGCGGCTCACCAGGCCGGACCAGGGGTTCTGCAGCCCGGCCACGTCGAGGTCGTGGAGGTGGAGCTCGCCGGTGTCGAGGGTGACGTCCTCGCCCAGCAGGGCCCGCAGCTCGGCCTCGGCGCGGACAGCCTGGGCGCGGATGGCGGCTGCCTCGGCACGGACCCCGGCCAGCTCGGCGCGCAGGTCCTCGGCATCGAGCGGGGCGGCGATCCCTTCCTTGACGGCCTCGTCGAGAGGACGCAGGGTCGCCTCCACCTCGTCTGACCACGCATCCAGGTGCTCGGCCAGCTCCTGGGCCATCCACCAGGTGGTCCACGCGTCGAGCACGCGCTCGACGAAGTCCTGCCGGCCGACCGCCCCCTCGGCGCGCAGGGCGTCAGCCCGCCGATCCCACAGCTGGCGGGCGCGGAGCCCGAGCGCGAGATCCGCCTGGGCGTACACCGTCACCTGGTTCGCCGATGCCATGCCGGCCTGGGCCTGGGCCGCGACCGAGGGTCCTCGAGTCGCCACCCGTCGCGCCCGGACCGCTCCGTCGACGCGCGCGTCCACCACCTCGCCGCCGGTGCCGGCCCAGGTGTCGATCGCTTCGTCAGCGACGCTCTCCCAGGTCACCGGTCCGGCCGACGCGGCCACCGTCCAAGCGAGCCACCACACTCTGGCCTCCAGGTCACGACCCGTGCCTATCGGAGGCACATGAAGGGAACCTTGGGGGCGCATTGGAGGAACATTAGAGCCCGAGGATCAGCCTCACTTCGAGCCCGCCGGCCTGGGCACGCCCCAGCTCCAGGGTGCCGCCGTGTCGCCGCATCACCTCGAGCGCCAGCGGCAGGCCGAGGCCGAGTCCGGGACCCCGTGAGGTGCCGCGGGCAAAGCGCTGGAGCAGATCATCGGTGCGCTCGTCCTCCACGCCCGGGCCGTCGTCGGAGATCACCA
>CALATR010001309.1 GCA_937891875.1 uncultured Pseudomonadota bacterium
CCCGCTCGAGTCAGGCCCCAGAGACCAGGGACCAGAGACCGCCCCTCCACTCCCTCGCCCCGAAGCAACGGCCTCCCCGCGAGACGATCGCCCCGCCACTCCTTCACCGTGAAGCAACGGCCCCGCCCGCGAGCCCCGTCACTCCACGCTCAACCCGTCCACCAGGATCCCCGGCGCGTCCACGTGCTCGATCCGGTCCGTGTCCGACGCCAGTCCCACCACCTGACCCAGCACCTCGATCAGGTTGCCCGTGATCACCATGCGCGGGATCATCCCGCGGGTCTCGTTGCGGGGGACGACCAGGCGGCCCGAGGCGCCGAAGCGGAGGGCGCCGGTCTTGACGTCGAGGCCGTCGATGAGTCCGCGGGCGTGGTCGAGCATGACCACCGGCTCGGTCTGCTCCGCCAGCAGCGCGTTCATCGAGCGGCTGCCCCCGCGCACCACCAGGTTGCCGGGCATGAGGCGGCCGCCGCGGCGGTGGCCGGTCGCGCGCACGTCGAAGCTGCGGGCCTCGGCCACGTCGAGGTACCAGCCCTCCACCTGACCGTCGCGGATGAGGGTCAGGGGCACCGGGGCCACGCCGCGGTCGTCGAAGCCCGTGCTGTTGAGCGCGCCGGGCAGGCGGCCGTCGTCGACCATGTGCAGCAGGGGGGAGAACTGCAGATCCCCGCCGCTGCGGCCGCGGGAGAGGAAGCTCGTGCCCTTCTCCAGGGAGGCGTGGCGGAAGTGGGGGCCCAGCAGGGCGACAATCTCCGCGACAACCCGGGGAGGAAGCATCATCCGGACCGGTCCGCTCACCGTGGTGGTCGGCCCGTCCAGCTCCTCCAGCCTGCGCGCGAGGGCGGCGCCGAAGGGGATCGAGGCGACCGTGGCGAAGGCCCGGTCCTGGACCACGTCCGTCAGCGCGAGGTCGAGCGAGGGCGAGCGCACCGAGCCCTCGACCCGGAACACCGTGCCTGCCTCCTTGAGCCGCACGTTGCGGCTGTTGCCGAACCAGCGCCGGGTCCGGGCGTCCCGGTAGGAGAATCCCGACGTCTCGAAGCTGCGGTCCACCTGCGAGGCCGCCCGCTCCGCCGTCGTGAGCACCTCCAGCCGGTCCTCCTTGCCGATGTTCTCGTAGCGGCGGTCGTCGATGCCCGAGGTGCTGCCCTGGGTCGCCGAGCGCCCGACCGGACCGCCGTGGGGATCGGCCTCGCCGTCAGAGACCCGCTCGAGCGCCTGTTCCAGGAGCGCCTTCGCCTGGGGGAGCTCGCCCTCCAGCCACGCCGCCCGTCCCGCCGCGTCCCACACCCGGACCGTGATCCGGTGGGACTCCGAGTCGACCGCGCGCTGCACCCGCCCGCGGTGGCTCACCGCGTGGAAGCTCTCCGTGTCGGTGATCAGCACCTCGGCCCCCGATGCCCGGGCCATGCGCGCGCGCTCCAGCAGATCGGCGATGAGCGCCATGCGGTCCATGCAACCTCCTGCCGGAACCTACACCACCGTCCCCGCGTCGTCGCGCACGACGTTCACGCTGCCGTCGCCAGGAACGGATGCGACCGGTGGCACGAGATCGCAGGCCGCACCGCCGCGCTCGACGAGGCCGACGGCGAGGGCAAGGGCGAACCGAGAGCATCCGCCAGAGCCATGCACTAGAATGGCGAATCGAAGGGGATGCAGCCCACCTCGAACCCGCGCGAACCGACGGCTCCGG
>CALATR010001310.1 GCA_937891875.1 uncultured Pseudomonadota bacterium
GGCCTCCGACGACCCCAAGAAGAAGCAGGACGCCGTCGAGTACATGATGCAGGACCTGGCGAAGCAGCCCGGCCAGGGCGCCGCCATCCACGCCATCCAGCACGCGGGAACCGTCGAGCAGCAGCTCCAGGCCAGCAAGGACCTGATCGCGTACAGCCAGCTGCTGGACCTGGACGCCAGCGAGCTCGACGACGCGCAGAAGGAGATCGTCAAGCGCGCGATCTTCCACCTGCAGAAGCGCGAGATCGACTTCCTGGCCGGCGAGGAGGACGAGGGCGAGGACGGGGCCGAGGGCGCGACTCCCCTCGCCTACCGCAAGGTCTACAACCCGGCCGACCTGTCGACGCTCCTGTCCGACAAGTACCGCTCCGACGCGTTCGGCGGCGCCCTGGGCGTGGCCGACAACACCGAGGGCCAGGACTCCCAGCAGGCGATCGCGTCCCTGGGCCTGCTCTACAAGAACCGCGACGGCGACATCCCGTTCATGGAGGACGACCCCGACAACCCGGGCAGCAAGCGCCCGATCCGTCGGGTCGGCGTGCTGGACAAGGCCGCGGACGAGACCCTGGTGCGGGCGGCGAAGGTGCCGGTCCACCCCGACATCCACGCCTTCATCGTCGCGCAGGCCACCGCCGGCGACCCCCAGGCCCAGGCGCTGCTGGACCGGGTGAAGGTGGGCGACAACGGCGCCTTCGGCGCGGACAAGGACGACGCGCGCGACTTCCACAACGAGTTCAGCGGCCTCGGCGGAACCCGCAGCGCCCTGTCCGGACTGCCGCACATCGACGACTTCACCACCCTCAACCTGGAGCAGCACGCCGATCGCGGCGAGGGTGCGAAGCTCGCCCAGGGCGACGCGGTCAGCATGCTCGACGAGCACGGCAAGAAGTCCACGTTTGCGGTCTACGACGGCACCCACTGGCGCCTCGTCGACAGCTCCGGGCTGACCCCACAGGAGCAGAAGGACGTTCGAAGCTGGCTCCTGGCGCAGGAGGGCTTCCCGGCCGGGGACCTGGAGGCGCACGATGTGGCGGTGCACGGGGACGGTGCGCGGACCATCGGCGGCGCTCCCGAGGTCGAGGCGCCGAAGCTGCTGCCCGCCGGTCCCGACGCTCCCAAGCAGCTCACCGCCGGAGAGGTCTTCGAGCCCAAGGGTCTGCTCCCGCCGGGGCCCGACGCTCCCAAGCAGCTCACCGCCGGAGAGGTCTTCGAGCCCAAGGGTCTGCTGCCGGCGCCGAACCCGAGCGCGGTCACCCAGGCCGGGGGCGCCGCGGACAGGATCGTCAGCCTCGTGCAGGACACGCACATGGCGCAGTCGGGCGGCGCCGAGATCCTCGCGACCCTGCGCTCGCTGAAGACCCAGGACGCGTACGACCACTTCCTGGGCCGGTTCCACCCCGACACCCGCGACGCCCTGCGCAAGCGCGCCCGCGAGCGCATGTCCGACGCCGACTTCGCGGAGTTCGAGGCGCACTTCTCCGGAGACGCCGCCCGGGCGGCCAAGGCGGCTGCGCTCAACGAGCTCAAGGCCAAGGTCGTCACCGAGGGCGACGAGAAAGTCGAGGGCCGGGGCTGGGGCTACCTGGCGAACCTGGCCCGCGGGGCGGTGAATCCACGCCTGCTCACGGCGGAGGCGATCCGCGGCACCCGGCTGGGGCGCACCGACACCCGGCAGGAGGCGACGCTCTCCCACCTCGCCGGGCTCGACCCGTCCGTGCGCGCGCACCTGGCCCAGGACGACGACTTCCGCACGGAGCTCCTGGGCGGCTTCGACGAGGGCACGCCGGAGCGCCGCATGGCCGAGGCGCTGCTGCTCCGCCAGGGCGAGGAGGAGACGACCGCACGCTTCAATGCCCGCCAGAGGGCCCGGTTCGTCGTCGCCGAGCTGGAGCAGGCCGCCGACAACATGCACCGGCCGGGCGCCCGCGAGCGCGGCAAGAACATGCGCGCCCAGGCCCTCGCCTCCGCCAGCGCCCTCGCCAGCGATCCCGTCCTGTACCAGCAGGCGCTCGACGAGCTCACCGTTCGCGGCGTGGAGGACCCGGAGGGCTACCTGCGCGACAAGGCGAAGACCGTCGGGACGCCGCGGGGGATCCGCGGGAAGCTGGGGTGGGACGACGATGCCGACCGCGCGGATGCGGCGGCCGGCCAAGCCGCCCTCGACCTCGCGGCGTTCGAGCTGGACCACGCGCGGCAGGCGAAGGCGGAGGGGCGGACCTCGGGACGGGACCAGGCGGTCGCCATGCTGAGCCAGCTCCAGGCGCAGGACCCGGACAGCGCGCCCAGGAGCCTCGACGAGCTCCGTCTGGTGCTGCAGGAGGGCGGCGATCATCCCGCCAGCCGCGAGGCCCTCGCGTACCTCGACGCCCGACGCGAGCACACCCTGCAGATCCGCGCCCAGGCGTTCGCCGCCGCGGCCCACGGCGGACAGACCAAGGCCGCGACCGAGTGGGCCCAGGATCCGGTTCTGTCTTCCCTTCTCGCCCAGCAGGACCAGGTTCGCGCCCGCCGGGACGCCCGGGTCGCCAAGGGTGAGGACACCGCCGCCGAGGACGCGCGCCTGACCGAGCTGGCCCGACGCACGGAGCGCGCGCGAGCGGACCACGAGGCCTTCGTGCGGACCGCCGAGGGTCTTGCGGTCGCATCGGGAACATCGCTGGACGATCTCGTCGGCGCCGAGTCCGGCGAGAGCGTCACCCGGGGCATCACCGACGAGTCCGACTTCCAGCAGCTCAAGCACGCGGCCATCCTGCGCCAGGCGCTGGACCAGGGTCGCGTGGCCCCCGAGGTCGCCCTGCTCGCGGACCTGGTGAAGGGGATCGGGTCGGGCAAGCCGGACAAGCTGGCGGTGGCCTCGCACCTGGCGGGCAAGTCGCCCGCGGAGCTCGACGCCCTGGGTCGCAAGCTGCACGCCCTGGCCAGTGCCGAGGGCATCGTCATCGGCGGCGCCATCTTCAACACCCGCGACAGCGCCGATCCGGACGCGCCCGGCGGCGGGAGGGAGTTCCTCGCCGGCGCCCTCGACAGCGCCGTGGGCGGCCGGGACGGCAGGCAGCTCGCCCTCGCCGCCCGGCACGCGCAGGAGACGCACGATCCGCGGACCGCGACCCCGTCCGAGCACAGCGCCGCGCTGGACCGCGAGGCGGCCTTCCTCGACGACGGGATGAAGGCCGGGGCGGCGTACACCGTCTGGGGCGATCGCAGGTCAGCCGCCGCGGATCGCCGGACGGAGGACGTCTCCCCCGACGCGGCGGACACGTCGTGGGTCGAGCTCGACAAGGCCGAGCGCGCCTACGCCCAGGCGATCGCCGCCGCCCGCGAGAACGAGGATGCCGCGGTGGGGTGGGCTCGGGTCCAGGACGCCAGGCAGCGCTACCAGCGCGCAGTCGTGCGGGACGAGGCCGAGCGGGCCGCGGACGCAGGGACGCGGGCGGCCGGCGTGGGGCTCGCGATGCGGGTCATGCTCGGAGGAGCGGGGCTCGACGGCGTCGACCAGCTGGTCGCCAGCACCGCCGGATCGAGCGCCGCGGAGGCCGCCGCCCGGGCCACCGCCGGGGGTGCGGATGCTGGGAGCGTGCGCGATGGTCTCGCAGGAAAGCTCGTGGGAGCGGGGATCGGCGCCGGGGTGAAGGCCTTGACGCCGGACGGCCTGACGCCGGCGATGGCCGCCCTCGAGGAGAAGGACCCCGAGCAGTTCAAGCAGATCAAGGCGCTGATGGACGCCAGCACCACGCCGGCCCAGGACGTCGAACAGGCGGCCCGGGCGGCCGGCGCCGCGGCTGCAAAGCGTGGGTTGAAGGCGGGCCTCGACGAGGCAGTCGACACGGCGAACCAGTCCGGCGACGACGCCGCGGAGCGTCGGGCGAAGCGCATGAAGGACCTGGCGGTGGACGTGGCCGCAGACGCCGCGAAGGTCGGCTACGCCGAGGCGATCGACGAAGACGGCCCGGACCGCCCCGACCACGGCGAGCAGGTGGGACGCGACGTCGCGAACGCCATCCACGGAAGCACCGTGGACATGGTGGGCACTGCCGCCAAGGACCGCACGCACAGCGGCAGCCGAGCGCTGGATCAGGGCGCCGGAGAGCTCGCCGGCCCAGAGGAGATCGACGTCGATCTCTCCGACCTCGAGGACCCGCCCGAGTACGACGTCGACCTGTCCGATCTCGACGAGACCGAGGCCGAGACCGAGGCCGAGATCGAGGCCGAGATCGACTCCGGCCCCGACTCCGCTCCCCCTCCCGCTCCCCCACCGCCCCCCGACCACGACTTCACCGACAGCGTCGACGCCCACACCGAGCGCGCCCGCGCCGCCCGCGTCTCGGGCCCCGAGCGCATGGGCGTCGAGTCCGTCGACGCGGCCCTCGACGCCACCTACGACAGCGCCGGGCAGGCCTACGCGGGCGACTCCGCCGGCGCGGCCCACATGGTGCAGGTGGCGAGCCAGGTGAACCGGGTCGGGCGGGGCGCGCTCGCCGACGTCGACGCCGAGTTCGCCGACAAGCGGGCCGCCTACATCGCGGCGTTCGAGGCCGAGTGGAAGCCCGAGGTCGATGCGGGAGACATGACCCCCGAGCGCTACGCCGAGAAGCTGCAGGGCGACCTGGACCACCAGTTCGGCAAGCAGGAGCAGGCCGCCCGGGAGCGCGTGGAGGTGGCGGTCACTCGGGCCGCGCGACTCGCGGGAAGCGAGGACGTCGCCGTGCGGGGCGAGGTCGCTGCCGCCCTCGCCCGCTACCAGAGCCGGTCCGCCACCGATCCGGTCGCCGCCCGCGCCGAGCTCGAGGACCGGCTCTACGCCGCCGAGCAGGGCTACCTGCGGGCGAACGTGCGCACGCTCAACCGGGCGATCGGCCGCCTGCGCAGCGGGGACGGCATGGCCGACCTCACCGACGACGAGGTCGAGGCGCTCCTGCAGGACGCGGTGTCCGAGACCCGCAAGCGCATCCAGGCCGACCAGCGCGGCAACAGCCTCGAGCACGCCATGACGCCCGAGAACCTGGCGTCCTACTGCGTCGACGCCCGCGATCACATCGCGAAGCGGCTGCAGCAGAACGGCGTGGACCAGACGCCGGACGCCGACGCGGTCAAGTGGCACGGCAACTTCGCCAAGGACCGCGACGATCACGACGACGCCGACCTGGACACCCGCTTCCAGTCCGACACCGCGAACCACGTCTGGACCGTCGTGGACGCAGGCAAGGGCCGGCTCGTGCTCATGGACCCCACGTTCGGCCAGTTCCAGGGCACCCGGCAGTGGGAGATCCTCATGCACAGCGAGCACAAGGCGATCGGCGAGCACATCGCCGAGTCGATGCGCGTGCACGGCTACGTCGCCCTCACCCCCGAGGTGGCCGCGGTCTACGGCAAGGTCGTCAGCGGCCGTCCCGACGCCGAGTTCACCCCCGACGACTTCGCCGACCACACCCATGACAAGCACGATCAGGCCCCGAAGGAGGACCCGACCGCCTGGCGGCGCCACCGCTTCGACGCGGACAAGGACGCGAAGGCGCTGGACCCGGAGCTGGAGAAGCGCTGGCGGCTGATCGGCGACGAGGCCTGATCGCCTGCGTCAGGGTCCGTGGGAGTCCACCGCACGGTCCTCCAGCTGCTCCAGCCAGCGGTCGAGCTTGCGCAGGTCGCGCGCGCCGCCAGTGCGGGCGTTGTCGGCCAGCGACGCGCCCTTGTCCGAGGGTGGGGCGCGCCGCCCCGCCATGGCGACCACGTCGGAGAAGACCGCGTCCGACGCATCTTCTCGCTGGATGAGCTGCCGCAGGATCCGCACGCTCGTCTTCAGGTTGCCCCGGTGCTCCTCCACCCGGGCCCGCGCTCGGGTCGCGTCGAGCCCGGAGTCGTCCTTCAGGAGGTCGAGGCCGGCGTCCCAGCGTCCCAGCCGCAGGGCCACCCAGCCGCGCTGGGCCGGATCGTCGCAGGAGACCTTCCCCGGCCCCGCGATCCCGTGCAGCACCCGCCGGGGGTCCTCCTCGGGGTGCTCGGCCAGCCGGTCCGCATGGTCCTTGCGCAGGACCTCGTGGCACCACAGCCCTGCCTCCTCGGCGGTCCACACAGCGCGCGCCTCGTACTCCCGGGCCTGGACCAGGTGCGGGTAGGCCTTGTCCTCGAGAGCCATCCGGTAGGCGTCCGCCTGCTCCGAGGTCAGGTAGGACGGCACCGTCGAGGCCAGCAGGTCCTGGGAGAAGTCCTCCTCGACCGCGGCCAGGGTCGTGAGCGCCGCGATGTCGACTTCTGCCTCGTGCTGCGCCATCGCCGCGGTCAGCACGTCCACGACCTGCTTCACCGCCTCGGTCTTGGCCCGCAGCTGGTTGCGCAGGGTGTCGTCCTCCTGCTGCTTGCCCAGCCCGGGCGGGGCGGCGATCTCGATGCGCATCGCCGCGCGCACCTGCTCCACGTCCCAGGGCACGGCCTCCCCGGCGATCCGGTCCGGCACGGGGCCGGCGAGGGCGGTGAGCGAGAGCAGCAGGGTGAGCACGGGCGCCTCCAGTCAGGGTTCGTACCCGCCCGGGCACGGCGGTTCCGTAGCCGCTCATTCAAACAGATCTTCCTCGATCTTCTCCTCTTCGCTCGATTCCTCCTCCTTCGCGGGCTGCTTGCCCTTGGTCCGGCGCTTCTTGATGCTCTTGTCCTCCTCGGACGCCTTCGGATCGACGTCGGGCTCCTTGCGGATCTTGCTCCTGGGCTCGGGTGGCGTGCCCAGCTCCTCCTTCGGCCACAGCTTCATGCGGCGCTGCTTGAACGCCTCGAAGCCGTCGGAGTCGTTGAACGTCCCGCCCGGGTCGAACGCCGCGTAGAACTCGTCGTCCGCCTGCTCGTTCTTGTATTTCGCCGCCCGCTTGCTCGGGGCCTTCCCTTGGGTCGGCTTGCCGTAGGTCGTGTACGGGTCCATCTGCATGGCGCGCATCAGGGCCTCGTGGAACTCCGACTGGGTCGACTTCCCCCCTTTGGCCAGCATCTCCGCCCGCTCTCGCTGAATACGAAAGTCCTCCTGGTAGCGCTCGGTCGCCCAGGGCTTCTTCTTCGCCATCCAGCCCGGCCGCTCCGCCATGAGCGACTCGTCGAACTCCTTCAGCGACGGCACCTGCTCATCGAGGAGCTCCTGGCGACCGCGCTTGCCGATCTGTTGGTTCAGCCGGAACGCCGTCGAGCTGTGCGACAAGGTGTGTGGCCCCCAGAACGCCGAGCCCACCGCCTGGGTGTCCTTCGCGCTGTAGTAGGAATACGGCGTCGGCACACGGTCGTCGGGCTTGAAGGAGTAGCCCTTCTTCGCGGCCTTCTTGCTGTCGTGCTTCCACGCCTCGTCCGGGGTCTTGAAGGACTTCCCCCCCATGCTCGGCAGGTCGTGGGTCGAGAAGTAGTGATAGACGGGCTTGCCCTTCTCGTCGTAGCTGCCGACGCCGCTCTGCACCGTCCGCTGCACGATCGGCGCCGCCGCGGTCGCGAACGCCGCCCGGCCCGGTGTGCCCGCCGTCACCGACGCCCTGCCCCGGCCGGCCGCCTCGCCGTGGGCCCGCTCGCCCATCTCGTCGGCCTCCCGCTCCAGCGCGGGATCGGCGTTGAGGTGGTGCCCTCCCACCCGACCGGTCGGATCGACCCGCCCCTGCTTCTGCTGGACGGCATGCCACAGCTCGTGCCCCAGCGAGCTCTCGTGTCCCTCGCTCACGTGGATCGAGCGCCCGAGGGTGTAGGCGACCGCACCCACCGACGCTGGACGGTGCGAGCCCAGCTGTACGTCCACGTCGTCCAGCGGCACGCCGGACATGCGCTCGACGGCGCTGCGGACCGCGTCGACGTCGGTGCCGCGCCTTCGGGGTGGGGCCCTACGGACCGTCATCGCCTTCGGTTCCGGCGACGGCCTGCAGCTCCTCCAGGAACGCGCCCATCGCCTGCAGGTTGGCCCTGAGCAGCTGACGGACCAGCTGGTGGGTGGGCTCGGTGCCGTCGAGGTCGATGGCCGTGCGGAAGCGGGCCTCGCCGTCGTCGAAGTCCAGCTCGAAGTGGCCGATCGACAGGCGCATGTTGATCCGCATCATGCGCTCGGCGACCGCGGCAAGGCGGGCCTCGGGCACGGGATCGGGCATGTAGGAGAGAAAGGTGAGGATCCGGTCGTCCTCGTCGGCGTTGGCGAGCACCTTCCAGCGCAGGTCACCGTTCATGAATCCGAACATGAAGGCCGGGCTGCCCTCGATCGGGATGATCGGAAAGCCCTCCTCGCGGAGAAAGGTCTCGATGAAGTCGTGCATCACTTGTCCTCTTCCTTGTTTCGCTTCTTCCAGTCGGCGATGGAGGTCGCGGAGATCGTGGAGTGCTCATAGAGCGCCTGGGCCGCTTCCTTGGACGCGAAGTTGTACTGCAGTGGCGTCTCCTTGCCGAACTTCAGGATCTTGCCCTTGGAGTGGATGGTGTCACCGGTCTTCCCCAGCGGGGTGTTGGCGCTGACGTCGTTGATGGGGCCAGACAGGATGTCGTTGCCAGTCGCCTTCTCGTCCAGCTCCGCCTTGCTGACCTTGTTGGTCTTGGAGTCCTTGGTTGGGAAGCCTCGCTTCATGAAGTCCTGGAAGGTGTCCTCGTCGTCTGGGGCGTTGTGCTGCTGTTTGAGCGCCTTGAGCTTGCTCTTCATGATGCTGAACTTGAGCACGGACCCGTCGGAGAAGCCACCGGTGTAGTAGTCCGCGAACTTGGGGGAGTTCCCCACGTAGAACCCCGGTCCGAGGTCATCGCCGCCGCGCAGGTCCTGATCTGGATGATTGATCCGATACTGTGGGTCGATTGGGATCTTGAGGTCCTTGAAGTTCGTCCCCTTGGACTTCCCCTGGGTCAGCGAGTTGGCGAACGCCGACGAGTTGGTCACATGGTAGAAGTGCATCAGCTCGTCCTGCTCCTCCTCGACCTCCTTCTCGTCCTTCGCCTTGCCCTTGTCCTTGTCGTTGCCGTTGAGCTGCATCACCGGCGCGGGCCGGCCGATGCCGACCGTGCCCAGATCCGGCGGCGAGGCGTCGCGGATCCCGTCATCACGGGCGAGCCCGCCGGGGGGACGATCCCGCGCACCCGTGAGCGGTGCACGCTGCGGTGAGCGCGGCTGCGTCGTACGTCCCATGCCCGTGGTCATGCTCCCTCCTGCCGGTTCCCTGGTTCCATCCTAGTCTTCCCCATCTTCCCCATCTTCCTCATCTTCCTCTTCACCGTGCGAGGAGGCATCCGACTCCTCGTCGCTGCTCGGCTCGTCGTGCTGCACCGAGCTGATCACGTGGGTCCCGCCCGGACTCATCGGTACCGCCACCGAGTCGTCGGCGAACTTGTCGCTGCCGATGACCGCGGACAGTGCGCCTCTGACGCCCCGAAGCCGCGCATTGTCGGTACTTGCGATCCCGGTCCGGTCCGAGCTCGTCGGCGGATCAGGCCGGTTGGACTGGGTGGAGTTGCGCTTGCCGTGCCCGATCCGCAGGTTGGGCCGGACGTCGGTCAGCCGGGACCCCAGGCGCGAGGCCTGCTCGGCCATCTCCTGGCTGTCGACGTCCGACTCCTCGTCGCTGAACTCCCGCGCGATGTCCGAGGCCTCCTCCTCGTCCTGGGTGGTGGCCAGGGCGAAGTCGCGGATGGCCTTGCGCGCGCCCGGGCGGTCCGTTCCCGGCGCGCCGCCCTTGTGACCCAGGGCCCCCAGCGCCATGTGCAGGCCGGTCTCCGCCCCGAACAGGTGGTTCATGGACGCGCCCGAGCTCTTCAGCCCCTCCCCGCTCGCGGCCATGTGGTTCTCCTCGGGCGTGTTCAGCTTCGGGTCCCGCAGCTTGGCGTCGGCCACCAGCCTGGACTCGTGCCGGGCGTGGCGAGAGGTGCGCTTGGCCTTCTTCGCTGCGCTGACCACGCGCTTCTTGTTGGGTCCCGCGAACTCGGACTGCAGGCGCTTGCGGTCGACCCGCGGGGGCAACTTCGTCTTGCCCTTCTTCTTCGTGGCGAGCGACTGGAACGCCGGCGGCTCCCACTCGACGTCGGCCAGCGCGTCCTCGTGGTCCTGGGCCTGCAGCTGGGTCGGAAAGACCCGGGTCGGATCCTGATCGGTCGACCAGCCGCCGGACGAGGTCTGGAACACCACCCGCTGCAGCACCGGGGGCGGGCGCACGACCGCCACGGTGCCGAGATCGGGAGGGTCGACCGGCGCCGCCGTGCGCGGCGCCGCCCCTCCGCGGTGATCGAGCCCGGTCTCGGCAGCAGCGCGCTCCGATCCGCGGTCGGTCCTCCGGCCCAGCGCCCGCTTCATCGCCCACCTCCGCACTCGGGTCGGCTACGCTCTCGGCCATGTCGTCCACGCCGTCCCAGGACCGCCTCTTCGTGCTCGCGCGGCGCGCCCGGGCCCAGGGCAAGCTGCCCGCGGCCGAGCTGCTCGCCCGCCGGGTCACCGCCGCCCATCCCGACGATCCCGACGGGTGGCGCCTGCTGGGGGAGGTGCTCGCCGCGCGCGGTCGTGCGGACGACGCGGTACAGGCCTTCGATCGCGCCGGAGACGGCCCCACCGCCCGGCTGATGCGCGGGCTGGAGCTGGCCTCCGCAGGCGCGCTCCTCCAGGCCGAGGCCGAGCTGCAGGCCGCCCTCGCTGCCGGCCTCGACGCCGCGCGGGTCCACCTGGGCGCGGTGCTCCTGCGCATGGGCGAGCCCGATGCCGTCCTGCGGCTGTGCGCCGATCGCCCCGACACTCCCGCGGAGGCCGCGCTGGCGATGGTCGCCCGCCAGTGCTCCGAGGCCGTGCTGGGTCGGCGCCTGCCCTGGCCCGCTCCTGTCGCTCCCTCCGAGGAGCAGGGCGCGACACCGCTGCGGCGCATCGTGCTGTGGACCACCCGGCCCAGGGCGGCCCTGACCACAGCGCTCCTCGCCCACGCCCCGGCTGCCCTGGAGCGCCAGGGGGCGTCGGTCACGGTGCTGATCGATGCACCGATCCCCCAGGATGAAGCCGGGTTCGAGGTCACAACCCACCTGTCGGACCAGGCCTTCGACGCCCGCCTCTCCGAGCTCGCGCCCGACGTGCTGCTGGACCTCGACGGGGCCTACGCCCTCGGTCGTCGCGGCGGGGGGCCGGCCGGACTGCTCGACCGGCGCCGAGCTCCGCTCCAGGCCGTGTGGACCGGCAGCGTGGACCTTGCGGACGGCACCGTGCACGACGGCCTCGTCGACCTGGCGTGGGTCGGTCCGCCACCGGGCGACCTGCCCCCCCTCACCCCGCCGCCCAGCCTGCTGCACGGCCACCTCACCTGGGGCCTCCTGGCCCACCCCGCCTGCCTCGGGCCGTCCGTGCGCCGGGTGCTGCAGGAGATCCTCGACGCCCGCCCCGACGACCGGGTGTGCCTGCTGCTGGATGAGGGCGGCCCCGACGAGCACGCGCGCTGGACCAGCCGCCTGGCCGACGCAGGGATCGCGCCGGAGCAGGTGAGCGTGCGCACGGCGGTGGACCGCGCCACCCGGCGAGCCTGGCTGTCCGGGGTCGACGTCGTGGTGGACGGGTGGCCCTGCTCCAGCTTGAGCGGCACGCTCGACGCGCTGTGGATGGGGGTCGTCGTGCTCACCCGGCCCTCCGACCGCCGCGCGGGTGCCCTGGCCGCGGATCTCCTCCGGGCGATCGGGCGCCCCGAGGACGTCGCTGCCGACGAGCCCGACCAGGTGCGTCGCGCCCTCGCCCTGGCCGCGGACGCCGACGCCCGCCTGCAGGCTCGCCGCAGCCTGCGCCAGACCCTCGCCGAGGCCCCGCAGGCCGATCCGGATCGCGCCGCTCGCGCCCTGCTGGACGCCATCGACGCCCTCGCAGCGGGCTGAACCCGGGCGGCCGACCCTCACTTCAGCTCCTTCGTCGTCGGCTGGTAGGTCTGGACCTCGTGGTCCGGTCCGTTGAAGCGGTCGAGGTCGATGCTCTCGTTCAGCGCCTTGCCGTTGAAGCTGTGCTGCCAGAAGCTCCAGCTCTTCCACGGCCCGAACGGGCTGGGCTCGCCGGACTCCAGGTGCACGAGCCACAGGGGTCGCTTGCCCAGCTCGCTCTCGAGCAGCTCGGCGACGGGCAGATCGGAGCAGGCGAACCCATCGGTCCAGGTCTGGCGCCCGGTGTAGACCATCACCTGCACGTTCAGCTCGGACTCCACCAGGTGCACGAAGTTGTAGAGCTCCGGAAGCACGGTGACGCAGTTCTTCCCGTCCTTCTTGTAGAGCGACTCCACGTCGACCACCGGCGGCAGCTCCCCCGGATCATCGCGCAGGGCGCCCAGGAAGGTCGCCGCCTGATCCGCGCCGGACGTGCCGCGCTGGAAGTAGTGGTAGGCGCCCCGGGCGTAGCCGCAGCGGCCGGCGCCGGCCCAGTGCTGGTCGAAGAGCTTGTCCTTGCTCTTGTTGTCACTGGCGCGGATGAACACGAACTGCACGCCGTCCTCGCGCAGGGTCCGCCAGGGCACCACCTTGACGAACTGGGACAGGTCCATGCCCTGGGCGAGGCCCTTGGTCGGCACGCCCACGTCGATGCTCCCAGGCGTCGACTTCTGGTCGTCGACACAGGCGGCAGGCAGCGTGTCGGAGTCGGTGTCGGTGTCGGTGTCGGCAGCGGTGCCGCTGTCCGCGCCGGAGTCGCCGGTGTCGCCTGCATCGGTGTCGTCGGTCGCCCCCCCCGCGTCGGTGTCGGTGGTCGTCCCGGTGCTGAAGGGCACCGGGAAGTTGTGGTCGACCAGCCACGCCGCGATGTCCTCCTTGAACCACGATCCTCCCGCCAGGAGCAGCAGCAGGATCGGCCCTCCGACCTTCGCCGCCTTCTTCACCCCCGCCCACAGGCCCTTGGGCAGGGCGATGGTGGGGGCCTTGGGGGCGGCCGGCGCCGGCGGAGCGGGAGGGGCGGGCGGCGCGGGCGCGGGCTGGCTCGGTGCCGACGCCGGTGCGGTCGAAGGCGCTCGCGGTGGGGCGGCCGCCGCGCTCGCCGAGTTCGACGGGGGCGTCGCGGGCGCCTCTACGGACACCGCCGCCGCCGGCCTGGCATCCACCTTCGTGGGAGGCGGCAGGTGCGGCAGTGGCGTCGCCTCGTCGACGAACACGTGCACTGCAAGGTCGATCGGGTGCTGCTCCGTGCCCTCGAGGTCGGCCTCGACCCCGTGCCCCGCTCCGCCGAGCGCCCAGACCGCACCCGCGAAGAACGCTCCGCCGTGGCCCTGACGGGGGGTGGTCAGCGACGCGGTCCGCTCCCAGGCGTCGTCGTCGGGGTGGTAGCGGTAGACCTCGGCGCAGGCCCCCTTGCGCGAGCGCCCACCCACGGCGACCAGCCCGCGATCCGTAGCCACCAACGCCAGCTCCTGGCGACTCTCCGGCAGGCGGGCCGACGTGGAGCGGTGGCCCGAGGTCAGATCCAGCACCTGGTGGGTCGCGGCGGGACGGGCGCGTCCGACGTGGGACAGGGCGCTACCGCCGACGACGTGCAGGCGCCCCTCGCGCACGCACACCCCCGGCGCGAACGCGAGGTGGTCGAGCTGGTGCCGGACGTCGAAGTCGGATGCGCCCGCGTCCAGCACCTCCACCGCGGTCGTGTGCACCCGCGGGCGCCCCCAGGATCCGGGCAGGCCGAGGCCTCGCGCCCACCGCGGCAGCCAGCTGGTCGCACCACCCGCGACCACGAGCGCATCGTCCCAGACAGCCACATCGTGCCCCACCCGTCCGTGGCGGAGGGCCGGTCCGGTGCGCCAGGCGCCGCTCCGCAGGTCGAGCACGTCGTGATCGGGCGCGGGCACGCCATCCCGGTCGAGCCCGCCGAGCACGTGCAGTGCATCGCCGATCCGGGCGATCCGGGCGCCCGGCCGGTGGGGGTCGAGGCGCGCCAGCTCGGTCCAGCCGTCGTCGGTGAGCTGCAGCACCCGGCCGACCGCGTCCAGCACGATCAGGGCGTCCCCGTCGGCCGCAGAGACCGCGCCTCCGAGCGGCAGATCCGGCCCGGCACGCCAGGTCTGGCGGCGCAGGGGAACGAGCAGGGTCGCGCCGACGTCGACGTAGCCGGCAGGGGCCTCGGCGGAGGCGGACAGGAGCACGCCTGCACCGTCGGCGTCGAAGATGTCGCCGGCGAGGTGGCGCTTGTGGATGGCCCCGGGAGCGACCGCGTCGGCGGTGACGGCGTTGCGCT
This sequence comes from uncultured Pseudomonadota bacterium, assembly GCA_937891875.1. Lineage (GTDB taxonomy): Bacteria > Myxococcota_A > UBA796 > UBA796 > REDI01. The sequence continues at coordinate 14,141 of CALATR010001310.1, forward strand.
GCAGCGCCCCCCGGTCGACGGTGTCCGGGTCCAGCTGGCCCCGGAGGCGGTCCGCGTAGAGGGTGCCGCCGATCCGGGCGTCGCCGGCCACCTCGAGCAGATCGAAGACCCCATCGCCCCCCTCCCCGTCGGATCCTCCGGGCGCGTCGGTGGCGGGGTCGAGGCCCAGCGGGTGGAAGATCCGCCGATGATCCTCGATCTCCACCTCGGACCCGAACCGTCGGACCAGCGCCACCGCCCCCTGGACCCGATCCCCCTCGGTGGGGGGCAGCGCCCGCGGTCCTCCGTCGTCTCGCGGCCACACGACGTCGTGGGTGCGCGCCCGCGCGACGATCGACCAGGCCTGGCCGGGGAGCAGTCGCGCACCCCCGACCAGCTGGACCTCGACCCCCCGCTCGAGACCGGTCCAGCCCCCCGTCGCCGGCAGCACTGCGGCTGCGCCCTCGAGGTCCTGGCGCCAGCGTCGCAGGCGGACGCCCTCGGTCGGCAGCCCCTCCGGCCACGCCCCCTGCAGGGTGATCCGAACGCCCTCGGGCGAGACGGCCACGACCCGGCGGAGCGCTCCGGGCGCCGCGCCCCGGCCGCCGACCTCGACGGTGTCGTCGACGCGCAGGTCCCGCGGCCCCTCCCCCAGCGCGTGCCACAGGGCGACCTCGGTGGTGCCATCCTCCCTCGCCTCCACCTGGGCGACGCC
>CALATR010001311.1 GCA_937891875.1 uncultured Pseudomonadota bacterium
GTCGCCGTCGAGGTCGCCCATGCGCAGACCCGAGCTGCCCCAGTTGTCGACTCCCGCGGCGTAGATCTCGGTGCGCTCGTAGCTTCCGTCCATGCGCCGATCGAAGACCGACACCGACTCCTTGAGCTGGGACACCAGGGCCACGATCTCCAGCTCGGGATCGGCGTCGACGTTGACCGCCCAGGCGTCGATGGCGCCGTCGGTCTCCCACAGGGTGTGCTCGATGTAGCCACTGAAGTCGTTCTCGAGCCACAGCAGGCTCCCCTCGCCCTCCGCGCCGAACTCGCAGACGATCAGGTCCTGGTCGATGTCACCGTCGAGGTCCGCCGGCTCCACGCAGACGGTGCGGCCGACGTCGGCCAGCAGCACCTCGGGAGTGTAGGAGCCGTCGTCCTCGCCGGAGAGCAGGCGCAGCACGCCGACGGGGTCGGTCGTGGGGAAGATCTGCCCGCTGTCGGCGACCAGCACGTCGACGTTGCCGTCCAGGTCGAGGTCGGCGACCGCGGTCCGGGTCGGCGAGTCGAAGGGCCCGGGCAGCTCCAGGGTGTCGCAGACCCCGTCGCGGTCGCAGTTGCCGTACCAGGTGACGCTCTGCGCCCACGCGTCGCTGACCAGGAGCTCCGCCCGACCGGTGCCCCGCAGGTCGACCTCCTGCAGGTGGGTGCCGCCCGGGCCCAGATCCTGGGGGCCGATGAGCGTGCCGAGCTCGAAGGAGGTGGGGTGGGGCTCGACCGGCACGCAGGGGTCGCTGTCGGTGTCCGTGTCGGTGTCCGTGTCGGTGTCCGTGTCGGAGTCGGTGTCCGTGTCGGTGTCCGTCTCGCCGGTGTCGGTGTCGGTGTCCGTCTCGCCGGTGTCGCTGTCCCCGGTGTCCGAGTCGACCCCGGTGTCGGTGTCGGTGTCGGGGCCGGTGCAGGCGAGCACCAGCAGGGGGATCATCCAGACAGCGCGCACGCGTCCTCCACGCCGCCCAGCCTGACCGACCGGGGGCGGGTCGGCAAGTGCGGAGGCGCGCGGTCAGCCGTACTGGAGGTCGTTGCGGCGAGCGAGCACGCGGACGGCGCGATCGGCGTCGGCGGCAAGCATGGCGTTGACCGGACCTCGGGCCTGCAGGATCGCCCGGCGGCGCAGATCGACCAGGATCGTGCCGCGGGGGCCGGTGGGGTCGCACAGCGAGATGATGGCGTACAGCCCGGACCCGACCTGGCGTCCCAGCGTTCCCGCGCAGTGGCTCATCCGCAGCCCCTCGAGGTCGAGGTCCGCCTGGGTCCGGAGCTCGGTGAAGGTCCACCGGCCGAGCTCCCTGGACCTCCACGGACGCAGCGTCAGCGAGGAAGGCGGCGCCAACGGATGGGTCGACGCCACCTCGGGCTCCACCCGGCGCAAGGCATCCCGCAGCACGTTCCGCGTCGAGCGACCGAAGAGCCTCACCTCCCCTTGCCCGCGCATCCGCTGGATCCCGTCGAGCACCCTCGGCAGCCCCGCCTCGCGGGCCTCGTCCCACCGAGGGACCAGCCACTCGATCACCCGGTGCCAGAACGGCTCGCCGTCGCGCTGGAACCGGGCGAGGCCCGTCCCCGCGAGGTCTTCCACCCAGCGCTCCTCTCCTCCAAAGCCCAGGATCTGAGCACGTCGCAGCGCGTCGACGCCACACAGGTCGTCGGGGCTCTGCACGAGGTGATGGCGCATCGCGCGGGTCAGCGGAACTTCGAGACCGCCCCAGCCGCGCAAGGACTCGCCGCGGCCGATGCGTGCGGCGACCCTCACGGACCAGCGCCAGCCGTACGGATCGAACCGGCCGCGAACCCCGAAGCGCAGCAATGCGCGGGGAACGGGGTGGCGCTGGAAGACGCGCAGTCCGGTCTCGAGGGCGCGCGCCCGGACATGGGAGCACTGCCTCAGCGCTGCCGTGCAGCAGAGCTCGCAGACCCATGCATGCTCGACCAGCGGGTACACCAGCGCAGCGGGAACGGGCGGCGCCCAGCCGCTCACCGTCCAGTCCCACCACCAGCTCAGCTGCAGGAATCGGTTCTTCGAGGCGGTGTTCAGGTGAGAGACCCCGAACAACCTCCGCGCGCCGCACTCCAGGGCGCGCACCTGGGACTGGTCGTTGCTCCCGTGGTGGGCGCGCCGCCACTCCAGCTCCTCCCTCACCCTCTCCGCAGTCCGCCGCTCCCGCTCGCGCCGCCGCGCCCGCCGGTTCTGCTGCCACTGCGCCTCGTCTCCATTCCACGCTTTTCCATGGTTCATGCTCCTTTGTGGGCCGCGCGGACTCCGGTCCGGCGGACTTGGTCACGACGCCGCGCCGATCCCCACGGATCGATCGACCGCGCTCCCTGGGGGAGCCCGCGGTGCTCGGCATCTGCTCACGTTCCGGCGACCACCACGGTCGACCGGATCAGCTGTTTCGCCCCGCCAGGGAAGGGCGCAGGTTCGTCGTCGTCTGCATGGGCCCTCCGGCCGTGGTTGGGGGTTGAACGGACCCCGAATGTACGCAGGCGGCCTCACCGCCGCAACAGCCACAAGCTCCACGTCTGCACGACGATGTTACGCCCGACACCAGGGAGGTCGAGTGCAGGAGCATCAGGTCGACGTCGTGGTCATCGGCTCGGGTCCGGGCGGAGAGGGCGCGGCGATGAAGGCGGTCAAGAGCGGTCTGTCGGTCGCCGTGGTGGAGCGCTACGTCGCGGTTGGCGGCGGCTGCACCCACTGGGGCACCATCCCCTCCAAGGCCCTGCGCCACGCCATCCGCACCGTCGGCGACATGCGCAGCAACCCGCTGTTCCAGCACTGCCGGCCTTCGATGCCCGATCTGCCGGAGCTGCTCCGCACGGCCGAGCGGGTGATCCGCAAGCAGGTGGACCTGCGCTCGGGCTTCTACGAGCGCAACCGCGTGCCCATCATCGAGGGCAGCGCCCGCTTCGTCGATCCCCACACCATCGAGGTGGAGCGAGACGGCGTCATCGTCGACCGCCTCAAGGCCCGCTTCATCGTCATCGCCACCGGCAGCCGCCCGTACCGCCCGAAGAAGGTCGACTTCAACCACCCCCGCATCCTCGACGCGGACAAGGTGCTCCAGCTCGACTTCACGCCCAGCTCCATGGTCATCTACGGCGCGGGCGTCATCGGCAGCGAGTACGCCTCGATGTTCCGCAACCTGGGCATCAAGATCACGCTCATCAACACCCGGGACAAGCTGCTGTCCTTCCTGGATGACGAGATCATCGACGCGCTGGCCTACCACCTGCGCAACCAGGGCACGATCATCAAGCACAACGAGGAGATGGAGTCCATCGAGGGCGTGGACGACGGCGTCGTGCTCAAGCTCAAGTCGGGCAAGAAGATCCTGGCGGACACCCTGCTCTTTGCCCAGGGCCGCACCGGCAACACCGACGGCATGAACCTGGAGGCGGTCGGGCTCGAGCCCAACTCCCGCGGCCAGCTGGACGTGGACCGCAACTACCGCACCAAGGTCCCCCACATCTACGCCATCGGCGACGTCATCGGCTACCCGAGCCTCGCCTCGGCCGCCTACGACCAGGGCCGCTTCGCCGCGACCCACTTCGCCGAGGGCAGCTGCGAGTACACGCTGGTCGAGTCCATCCCGACCGGCATCTACACCAGCCCCGAGATCTCGAGCGTCGGCGCCACCGAGCGCGAGCTCACCGAGCAGAAGGTCCCCTACGAGGTCGGCCACGCGATGTACCGCCACCTCGCCCGCGCCCAGATCACGGGCGACACGGTGGGCATGCTCAAGCTGCTCTTCCACCGGGAGACCAAGCAGGTGCTGGGCATCCACTGCTTCGGCACCAACGCCAGCGAGATCGTGCACATCGGCCAGGCGATCATGGCCCAGCCCGGCGAGCGCAACACCATCGACTACTTCGCCACCACCACGTTCAACTACCCGACCATGGCCGAGGCCTACCGCGTGGCGGCGCTGAACGGCCTCAACCGCCTGTTCTAGGTCGCCGTGGCTGACGACGAGTCCCTCGATCTGCCCGTTCCGGCCGCCTCCACCGAGGTGGCCCTGCCCAGTGGGCCCGAGTCCCCCGACCTGCTGCTGGTCGCGCGCTACGGCCTGATGATCTCGCTGTGCGCGCTGATCCCGATCCCGGTGCTGGACTGGCTGGTCGAGTCCTGGCTGCGCAAGCGCCTCACCCGCATCCAGCTGCACGGCTTCGGCATCGAGGTCAAGCGCCGAGACGTCGCCATGCTCGGCAACGGCGACGCGGGCGGCTGCCTGGGTCTGTTGTGGAGCGTCGTCAGCTGGCCCTTCCGCCGGCTGCTCCGCTACCTGCTGTGGGTGCTCATCATCAAGGCGATGATCGACACCTTCAGCGATGTCGTCGCCCGCGCGATCCTCGTCCACGAGGCCTGCCGCTCCGGGGCGCTCCCCGGCGACGCCGTGCAGATCCGCGCCGCCATCCAGCGGGCGGGCAAGGGCGCCAACACCAAGCCCCTCGAGCGCGGCGTCGGCATCATCTACCGCTCGCTCAAGGGCCAGCTGTGGCGGCTGTGGCGCCAGTCCCGCGAGCGCATGCGCGCCGAGACCCGTCGCGAGCGCCAGGACGACAGCTGGAGCCCCGAGGACGAGGCTCCCCTGCAGGACGACCTCGAAGGTCTGTCCGAGGCCCTCGCCCGCGCCATCTGGATCCCCGAGGTCCACGAGACCCTGCGCCGACGCTTCCGCGAAGAGCTCGCCGCGATGAAGGACACCTGACCCCGCCCGGAGGCCCCATGCCCGACCTGCTCACTGCCGACGACCGCGCCCGCGCCCTGTCCCGCGTGCCTGCCTGGAGCGAGGTCGACGGTCGCGATGCCATCGAGCGCACCGTCGAGTTCGACAGCTTCATCGCCGCATTTGGCTTCATGACCCAGGTCGCGATCCACGCCGAGAAGCTGAACCACCACCCGGAGTGGAAGAACGTCTACAACCGGGTCGAGATCACCCTGTCGACCCACGACGCGGGCGGCCTCACCAACAAGGACATCTCCCTGGCCGAGCGCATCGACGCACTCCTGGGCTAGCGTCAGGCATGGACCGCACCCACACCCTCGTCGTGCTCGACAACCGCACCTTCCTGGTGCCGACCCGCCACCTGCCGCCCGAGCCGTGGGACGCGGACAGCTTCACCGAGTGGGAGGTGCCCCCCGAGGAGGCCAAGGCCTGGCAGCTGGCCAAGTTGGACGCCGGCCTGCAGGAGCTCGATCGGCTGGGCCAGGTCTTCGGCGCACTGCTGGGCGGCGATCCCGAGCGCTTGAAGGGCATGGCGCCCCCTGGCGATCCGGCGGAGGCGCGGCGGACGATGGAGCGAGCCCTGCGCGGGCTGAAGCGAGCGGGCGGCGGCCAGGCGGTGAAGAAGGCCTGGGCCGGGCCGGAGGGCGAGCAGCTCGCGAAGGCGGTCGAGCGGGCGCTCGGGGAGATCGACGGGGAGTAGCGGGCGGGGCGTGGGCGGCGGCTGTGCTAGGGCGCGGGTCGTTGGAGGGGCCTGGAGGAGGCCGTCTTCAGGTCTCAGGTGTTCACCCGGACGGGGTTGCCCGGGCAAGTCGGCACGACTGAACACCCGGCGGAGGCAACCCCGTTGATTTGCACACCTGGAGCTCTCGGGAGCGCATGGCCGGCTCGACAGCCTGTCCCGGCCACGACGAAACGCCGAGAATCGGCCACCCCGTTCGCAACGGGGCGACGAGCAGGTCGCAGAGTGTGCAAATCAACGGGGTTGCCCCCCGGCGGTGTGCACTGGGGGGCGGTTGCCCGGGCAAGTCGGGCTGAATGAACACGCCCAGAGGCCCGCCCCTCGCCTGATGCCACGCGACGCACTCGCCCGAAGTGGCGCGACGCCCCGCCTTCCTATTCCTGGTCCCCCGCCGGCACCGACACCCGAACCTTCACGTTCTTCTTCACCTTCAGCGTGCCCATGAGTGCCGTGAACGGCTTGATGCCGAAGTCGGTCTGGTCGAGCTCGACCTCCGCCACCCACTTGCCCGAGACCTTGCGCGCCGACGCGGTGATCTGGCGGGTGGCGCCGTGCAGGGTCAGGTCGCCCTTCACCTTCAGCGCGTTGCCGTCGCGCTCCACGGCGGTGCTGCGGAAGCGGATGTCCTTGTACTTGTTCGGCTGGAGCACGCCCTTGCGCATGTTCTCGAGGATCTGGCGCTTGTCCTTGTCCGACAGCGCGCCGGGGTTCTCCCGGCCGTCCTTGAGCGCCGCGACGCAGGTCCATGCCCCCGCGTCAAAGGTGGCTTCGACCCGGTCTTCTTCGAGGGTGACGCTGAAGCGATCGCAGCGGAGCTTCAGGTCGTGGCCGACCCGGGACAGCAGCCCGTCCTTGTAGGTGAAGACGAGGCACTCGGCGGTGTTCGCGTCGTAGGGCACCAGAGGCTCCAGGCGAA
>CALATR010001312.1 GCA_937891875.1 uncultured Pseudomonadota bacterium
AGAAGAAGAAGCGCTGAGCGCGGAGCGAGCAGGCTGTGCTGCAAGGCCAGCGCGGTGAGCCTCCGCCGAGCTTGATCGGCGCCTCCGACGTCGGCCGCTGCGCCAAACCACGCGAAGGACACCTTCTGCTCCCACTCGATCCGCCTTCGGCGTTTCTCACGGCGGTGTCATTCGCGCGGCGTGCCTTGCTACGGCCCCTTAGGTCGCCCCACTGCGTGGGACGATCTCGGCGTTCCAGCAGACCTCCGGTCTCCCCACGCGGCCCGACGGTCCGCCTAGGGCTCGTCCTTCTTCTTTCCAAGATCCGCGGCTTCCACCTGCGCAAACAGCTGATCGACCGCCTTGTCGAGGCGGTTGCCGGGACGGAAGCCGCTGACGCTGACGACGACCAGCACGTTGTCCCGCACCACCCAGATCGACTGCTCCTCCTCTGACGCCAGGCGCGAGCCCGCGGCGGAGAGCGGTCCGACGATGCGGCGTATGACGAGGTCGCCCTTGACGCGATCGTAGGGGGCAGCCTCGACAATCCATTCGCGGGCCTCCGCCTCCGGGAAGGTGGCGGCGAGCTCCTGCTCGGCCTTGGTGCGCGCGTCGGCCTGGGACTCGAGGCCGTCGGACATGAGGGTGACGAGCTCCCGGGCCTCTGCGGAGTCCTCGAACTGGACCAGCATCAGCGAGGCGTTGCGCGGGCTGACCGACGCTGCGGCGGGCACGAACAGCCGCCGCTCGTGGCCCCAGACCACCGGGGCGAGCACCCGATCGACCCGTTCCTGGGGCAGGCCGATGGTCTCCTTGCGCAGGACCGCCTCACCGAGGTGGGTGTCGGCGACGACCCAGTGGGGGGTCTTCGTCAGCGCTTGCTCGACCCCGGCGAGGGCCTCGCTGACGCCTTCGGGGCGGCGATCGGGCTGACCGTAGCGCTCCGGGCGGAAGATCATGGTGCTGCTGCGCGGCGGCACCCGCACGATCTCCCACAGGCGGTCGGTGCCGCCCTGGGCCGCGTGGTGCTCGCAGAAGGCCATGCCCTGGCCGTAGCGCATCCAGATGTCGAAGGCGCGGGGCTCCTGCAGCCCGTCCTGGTTCCACCCCTGGCCGGCGGAGAGGATCCAGAAGGCGTCCTCCATGTCCAGCTCGCGGGCGACCCGCAGGGTGATCCAGTTGGCGTGGCCCTCGGTGATGCCGGCCAGCGCGTCGAAGCGGTCGAGGTCCTCGAGGCGGTCGAAGACGTGCTCGAGATCGCCGACCTGGTCCTGCAGGGCATGGCCGAGCTCGTGGGCCATGATCAGGATGGCGACCTCCTCGGCGGAGGCGTCGTCACCCAGGGACGCGCCCATCGCGGCCACGTTGTCGGGCACCAGGTAGACCGCGCCGGTCGAGGTGGCGTACTTGCCCAGCAGGCCGGGCACGCTGCCGCGCTCCTGCTTCGAGATCCGCTCCAGGATGTCCGGAGGCAGGTCGTAGATCCGCGACAGGATGTCCTTGGACTCGGTCGCGAGGATGCCGGCGAGGGCGTCGGGGGTGCCCAGGCGACCGGTCGGCCGGGTGGTGAACGTGGCTCCGCCGGCGCGCTCGACGTAGGGCACCAGCCAGGCGGCGAGGGCGTCGGCCTTGTCGTCGGTGAGCTGGGAGAGATCGCCCAGGTCGGGGCGGGGAGCCTGACCGCCGGTGCCGACGCCGGACCCGTCGGTCGCTCCACTGGGGCTGGTGCCGCCGGGGCTGGTGCCGCCAGCGCCGTTGTGGCCGCAGCGACCGGCGCCACCGCACGCCAGTGCCAGGGCCAGGCCAGAGGCGACGAGCACGCCGCGGAGCGATCCGGAGAGCATGCGCCCGCGCCGCATCACGCCCCGCGCCTGGCCGCCTCGGGGGCCTGGCGCCACATCAGGCCGTGGCGCTCCAGGGCGTCCATGGCGGCCTCTCGCGTCCGAAAGACGGCGATGAACCGGTTCTTGTGGCAGAAGACCGAGCCGGGCACGCCGGTGGCCGCCTCCAGCGAGCTGCCCGTGAGCCCGGCCCACGCGGCGGGCAGGGGACGCTTCTGGTCGAAGCTGTCCTCCTCCGGCGCGATGGCGACGATGCGCCAGGTGCCCTCGAGCCCGGGGAACAGGACGTAGTCCGTGGGGTGATCCGCGCCGCCGTGCCCGTAGTAGACGGGCTTCCACTTGTGGTAGGCGTCCAGGAACAGCACCGCGCGACCGGCCCGCTCCGCGTCGGCCATCGCGTCGAGGACTGCGGCCTTGGACGCCCGGACCTGCAGCACGCCGGACTCGATGCCGGTGACCAGCCCGCGGGCCACGTCGGCTGCGGCAAAGAAGGCCTCGTCGAAGGCCTCCAGCGTCTGGGGGCCCTGGGTGTAGGCCTCCACGATGCGGGCAAAGCAGGGCACATGCCGGTCGGGCACGCGGCGTCCGTTGTCGACCGCGTCCACGTAGTCGACCAGCTCTTCCCGCAGGGTGGTGGCGACTTCTGCGTCGACGCGGCCGCAGGCTTCGAGCCAGTCGAGGATCATGCCCGCGGAGGAGAGCGGACCCTGGTAGCTCTGCTGGTGGTGGTCGAAGCGGCCCTGGTCGGGATCGTAGGATCCGCCGACATCGAAGACGATGTCGGCCTCGCGGTGGACCTTGGCGTCGCGGGTGCGGACGAGGGTGCCGTCGGGGCAGTGGTAGACCTGCAGCAGGGCCCAGGCGAGCACGTCGTCAGCGTGAAAAGGTCCAGAGTGTGTGGCGCAGAGGAGCGACATCGGCCGGTTTCCCTCGGGGGTACATCGGAGTGCAGAACCGGGCCTGTAGCCGATCGGGCTCGGGACGGCAGGTCACGACCCGGGATCGGCGGAGTGACGCCGGCGGCGGAAGACCACGAGCAGCCCGGCCAGGAACAGAGCCCCGGTCGCTCCGCCGCCGGTCGTGCTGCAGCGGCTGCCGTAGAAGGTGTAGGTGTCGCTCTCGCAGTCGTCGGTGACGCTCGCGTCGTTGTCGTCGCAGTCGCCTCCGATCTGCACGTGGCCGAGGAGCGGCTCGCAGGAGTACCCCTCCGCCTCGAGGCCGCCGAGCCCGTCGCCGTCG
>CALATR010001313.1 GCA_937891875.1 uncultured Pseudomonadota bacterium
TCAGCCCTCCGGCGGCCTGCTGCCCACCCCCGAGGGCATGGAGGATCTGCCGGGCTTCGACGATCCCAAGCCGGACGCCGTGTCCGCGCTGATCGAGCAGGTGACCACCTTCCTCCGCGAGAACGCCATGGTGGCCCTGGTCATCGTCGTGGGCGTGCTCGTGCTCTTCCTCGTGCTGGCAGGCCTGATCTTCCAGGCGCTGGCCGGCTGACCCCCCCTCCGCTGGAGCCATCGTGACCATCTCCTACACCGACGCCGACGCCCTCACGCTCGAGGCGGACGTCCTCGCCTACGCGATCGGGGACGACCTCGCCGGACTCGACGCCGTGAGCGCCGCCGCGGGTGCCGACCTGGCTGCCTACGCCAAGGCCCACGGGTTCACCGGAGCCGCCGGCTCCCACCTGGCCTTGCCCGCGATGGGCTCCATCGCCGCGTCCACCCTGCTCCTGGTCGGCGTGGGCAAGGGCACCGCCTCCGATCGCGCCTCCGCCGCCGGTACCGCCGGTCGCCAGGCCCGCACCGTGGGCGCAGGCAGCCTGGTCCTGGCCCTCGGTGACGCCTCCCTCGGCCGCGAGGCCTGCGAGCGGGCCCTCGCCGGAAACTACACCTTCGACCAGTTCAAGCCGGAGAAGGACCGCAAGCCCGCCCTGGACCAGCTGACCTTCGTCGGCGACGCGCCCGCCAGTGCCGACCGCATCGCCGTGCGCGCCGACTGGCAGTCCAAGGCCCGCGACCTGGTCAACCTCCCCGCCGCCGATCTCTACCCGGCCACCCTCGCCGACTGGGTCCACAAGCACCTGGGCACCCTGGACGGCGTCACGGTGGAGGTCTGGGGCCCCGAGAAGCTCCACGAGGAAGGCTGTGTCGGCATCATCGCCGTGGGCCAGGGCTCGGCCAAGACCCCGCGCCTGATCCGCGCCTCCTACCGCCCCGAGGGCGCGACCACCCACGTCGCCCTCGTCGGCAAGGGCGTCACCTTCGACGCCGGCGGCCTGTCCCTGAAGGGCACACCGTACATGCAGACCATGCGCTGCGACATGGGCGGCTCCGCCACCGTGCTGGCCGCCTTCGGCGCCGCGGTCGAGCTGGGCCTGCCCATCGCGCTGGACGTGTGGGTCGGCGCCGCCGAGAACATGCTGGGCGCGGACGCGTTCAAGCTGGGCGACATCCTGACCTACAAGAACGGCGTCACCGTCGAGATCCACAACACGGACGCCGAGGGTCGCCTGGTGCTGGCCGACTGCCTGATCCGTGCCTGCGAGGTCGAAGGCGTCGACTACCTGGTGGACGCCGCTACCCTCACCGGCGCGTGCGTGGTCGCGGTCGGCGGGGACTTCACCGGCCTGTTCACCGACGACGACGACTTCGCCGCCGCCCTCTCCGCAGCCGAGCAGCAGTCCGGCGAGCGCGTCTGGCGCCTGCCCCTGCATGCTCCCTACAAGAAGCTGCTCAAGGCGGACTGGGCCCAGATCAAGAACGTGGGCGGCCGCGACGCCGGCGCAACCACGGCGGCCCTGTTCCTGCAGCACTTCGTCGACGGCCCCGCCTGGGCCCACCTCGACATCGCCGGCAGCTCCTTCCACGACACCGCGAGCACCACCTACGCGGCCGGGGCGACCGGCGAGCCGGTGCGCCTGCTGACGTACTGGATGGAGTCGTTGTAGGGGGAGTCGGGTTCGGCGGCGAGAGCGCGTCGCGTGCCGCCAGAGGACGTCGCGTAGCTTTGGAGCGGGGGAGTGGCGGGCCGTCCTCTCGCGGTGACTTGCGTGGGTATGGTCAAGGGAGTGGAGGGGCGGTCCCTGGTCGCTGGTCTCTGGGGCCCTCTGCGAGCGGGCGTTGAAGGCGCGGAACTCGATGATCCCACCACCGTGACCCGCCGCGGGTTTGCAGGTCGGAACGCCATCGTCGGAGGTATTCCGGGCACTCGCGGCGCACAGGTGGCTCGGCCGCACCCGGATGTCCACCCCTACGCCGTCGTCGTGGGCCCAGAGACCAGGGACCAGGGACCAGGGACCGCCCCTCCTCTCCCCCGCTTCGAAGCCACGCGACGCGGTCTCGACTCCTGCCCGCAGCCACCCGCCCGTCCGCAGCAACCCGACTCCCGTCAGCCCCGAAACCCCGTCGCCACCGCGAAGAACTCCCGGCTGTTCTTCCGCACCGCCTCCGGGCGCACCCGCTTCAGCTTGTCGAAGTGGGCCTTCACGCGGTCCGTGTAGTCCTTCGCGTCTTCGCCCTCGAAGACCTTGACCACGAAGGAGCCGCCCGGCTCGAGCAGCTCCGTCGCGAGCAGGAGCGCACGGTCGGCGAGCTCGATCTGCTGGACGTGGTCGAAGAGGCGGTTTCCGGTCGTGCGGGGGGCCATGTCGCTGACGACGACGTCCGCGGATCCGCCCAGCGCGGTGCGCAGCTCCTCCGACGTGACCTCGTACACGCTGCGGTGGATCCAGGTCCCGCCGTCGAGGTCGGGCTCCTCGATGTCGACCCCGACGACGGTGCCGTTCTTGCCCACCTGCTGGATCAGGTAGCGACTCCACGATCCGGGGAAGCACCCCAGGTCCACGACGCGCTGGCCGGGGCGGAACAGGCGGAAGCGGCGCTGCACCTCGTCCAGCTTGTACACCGAACGCGCCGCGTAGCCCTCGGCCTTCGCCTTCTTGGTGAACCGATCGGGGCGCTTGTACGGGTTGGACACCAGGGACCTCCGGCCCGCTCGTAGCCGCTCCGCGCGTACCGTGCCGGCCTGCGCCGCTGTGTCCGTCAGCGCGCGTGAAATCGGGACTTGCGGGGGGCCTTCATCTTGGTCAAGATGCCGTGCGAGAGGATCTGTGATCCCCGCCCGTCCCCTGCCTCCGGAGAACCTCATGATCCGGCACCTGCTGCCAGCCACCCTCATGACCCTCGCCCTCGCGGCATGTGGTCCCGAGCCGACTCCGGTCGACACCACGTCCGACGACACCGACGTCGGCCCGGTCGTCCAGGACGACACCGACGGGGACAACATCCTCGACGTGCACGAGGGTGACGGCGATCCCGACGAGGACGGCAAGCCCAACTTCGACGACAAGGACAGCGACGGCGACGGCATCCGCGATCGGATCGAGGGTGGCGACGACGACCTGTTCACCCTGCCGGTCGACTCGGATGGGGACGGCACCGCCGACTTCCTCGATCTCGACAGCGACAACAACTGCATCCCCGACAACGACGAGGCGGGGCAGGACAACGGCGGCGCGGTCGACACCGACAACGACGGCGTCCGGGACTTCGCGGACCTCGACAATGACGGGGACGGCATCGACGACATCTACGAGATCGAGGATCTCGAGACCTGCCGTCCGCTGGACACCGACGGGGACGGCGAGCCGGACTACATGGACGAGGACTCCGATGGGGACGGCATCCTCGACCGGTTCGAGGCGGGCACCACCGACTTCGACCGTGAGCCGGTCGACTCGGACGGCGACGGCATTCCGGACTACCGGGACGACGACTCCGACAACGACGGCACCCTCGACCGGGACGAGCGGGGCGTGCCCAGCGGGGACGAGCCGGTGGACACCGACGGCGACGGCCTCTACGACTTCCAGGACACCGACTCCGACGGTGACGGCCTCTCCGACGCGGACGAGATCGGCATCTACGGCACCGACGCCTACGACTTCGACTCCGACGGCGACGGCTTCTCCGATGGTGCCGAGGTCCTCGCGGAGACGGATCCCCTCGACAAGGACAGCGTCATCGACGGCATCTACGTCGTCGTGCAGGAGCGCACCACGGTCGAGGAGTCCTTCAACTTCAAGCTGCGCATCCAGCGTGGTGACGTCGCGTTCGTCACCGACACCACGGGCTCCATGGGCGGCACCATCTCCGCCGTCCAGGGCAGCTACACCACGGTCCTCTCGGACCTGACCGCCACCTTCGAGGACGTGGCCGGCGGTGCCGCGCACTTCGACGACTACAACCACCTCTCCATGGGCAGCGGCTCCGACAAGCCGTTCGACCTGACGAAGGGCATCACCACCGACTCCGCCGCCGTGTCCTCCGCGGTGTCCAGCTGGTTCGCCTCCGGCGGCGCCGACGGTCCCGAGTCGTCGACCGAGGCCGTCTACCAGGGCGCGTCCGGTCGCGGCTACGACCAGGGCTGCGACGGTCGCTACGACGCTGCGGACGACGTGCTTCCCTTCCTCGCGGACAGCTCCGACCCGTTCGGCGGCACCGCGGGGGAGGGCTACGACGCCACCCTGCCCGGCGCCGGCACCCGCGGCGGCTTCGGCTTCCGCGACTACTCCCTGCCGATCATCATCTACGCGACGGACAACCTGATGCGGCACCCGTCCGCGGACGGCACCCACAGCGCCACCCCGGGCGGCTGCCCGATCGACGCGGACTTCTCCGACGTCGCGACTGCGCTCGATGACCTCGGTGGCTACATCATCGGCGTCGACGTCACCGGTGGCACCTGGTCGTGGGGTCCGCGCCCCGAGATGGAGGAGCTCGCCGAGCTCACCAACTCGAAGGCGGACCTCGACGGCGACGGAGACGCGGACGACCTGCTGGTCTTCTCCCTCAACCAGGGCAGCCCGACGTTCAAGAAGGACTTCTCGGACTTCGTGCTCACCGCGGTCGATCAGCTGGTCAGCTCGATCAAGTTCACCGAGGTCTCGCTCGAGATCGAGGGCGACGAGTACGGCTTCGTCACCAACATCGACCCGGAGGTCTACTCGGACCTCGACCCGGGCGACGGTGACCTGGAGCTGCCCTTCTCCCTGACCTTCCGCGGCGTCGTGGCCGGCGTCAACGAGGACCAGACGTTCCTGCTGACCCTCACGGTCGTCGGCGACGGCACCACCCTGCTCGACACGAAGGACATCCTCGTGGTCGTCCCGGGCCGCAACGACTGACCGTCAGATCACATCTTCGAAGCCCGTCTTCGCGACTCGCGGAGGCGGGTTTCGTGCGTCTGGCGAGCATCGCGGGCGGTTCGAGCGGGGGAGTGGCGGGGCTGTCGTTTCGCGAGCATGGCGTGGGTTCGAGCAGGGGAGGGGCGGGCCGGTCTCCA